>NZ_WKZK01000045.1:0-41763 GCF_009680135.1 Eubacterium sp. BIOML-A2 | reverse complement strand
GTCGATTCAAATATGAAAAATCAAGCGGAAATGACACCCGCTCTATTTGTCATGCCCTAATCGACTGTGAATAGTAACAGTAAAAAACATAGCACCGGAGGAAACAGTTGACGAAGAATTCATGCTGGAAGCCGTTCCTATGAAAAAACGCCGTTCTACCTACAGCCAGGTCATGGTATGGGTAGGGTTTGGCTATGTGGCAACAGGCCTGTTTGTCGGCGGTACGCTGGCAGGCTACGGCGGTGCTCCGGGACTGAACCCCGGGGAGGCAATTCTGGCGATAATCCTGGGGATGGGGGCATTATTCGTAATGACTTCCCTGCTGGGAGTAGCGGCACAGAGGACGGGACTCAATCTGGCGTTAATTTCCAGATACTCATATGGAAGCAAGGGATTTATCATACCAATGGCAATGATGGCACTTATGACATTCGGCTGGTTTTCCAGTATCGTAGGTATGGTAGCCGATATCTGGGGCGGCCTGATCGGCAATCCATCCGGCATTATTGTATTCAGCCCGGCGGCATGGGGATACCAAGCGGTACCGGATATTACGCTGGAAGTCCTGATTGCGGTTGTTGTATGGGGTGTTGTATTTACATACAGTGCGGTGAAAGGGATCAGTGCAATCGAAAAAGTTGCCAAATTTGCATGTCCGATTATTCTGGTAGTTGCCATTGTAGTAGGCGTGGGGATGATGAGAGAAGGCGGCGGCTTTGGAAGTTTTATGGATAAAGCAAACCATCTCGGAGGCCTGGGGCTTGGGACTGGTATCACGGCGGTTGTAGGAAGTTGGATTGCCGGCGCAGTTATGGGCGTGGATATGTTCCGTTTTAACAAGAGCGTTAAGGCGGTGTGGCTGTGTGCTGCATCCTGCTTTATTTTCACCAATCCGCTGCTTAACATTGTAGGTTATATCGGAAGTGTAAGCGTAGGACAGTATAACTATGTGGCATGGATGATGGGACTGAATGTGGTATTTGCATTTATCGGTGTATTCGCATGGACCACGTCTCTGTGGACAACTGATAACAGCGAGCTGTACTGTAACTCCCTTTATACAGGGCCGATCCTGGATGCTGTTGGCATTAAGGCAAACAGAAAAGTGCTGGTTGCGATCTGCGGTATCCTTGGAACCATATTAGGGGCAATCGGATTTTATCAGATATTCTTTGCGAACTTCATTAATACATTGGGAGCAATGACTCCGCCGCTGTGTGCACCGATCCTGGCTGACTACTATCTGATCGGGCATAAAAAGTATGACCACAAACTTCTCCATAAACAGCCGAAATGGCGCTGGGCAGGAATCGTTTCTTTTATCGTGGGCGCTGCACTGGGATATATCTTCCAGTACGTTACAACATTGCCGTACAACCTGCCGGCAGGTCTGTTTGCAATGATCGTATCGCTGTTTGTATACTATATCATCTATCGTTTTACACCGGATAAGAAGGAAGACGAGAAATTAATGGAGACTTTGTAGTATTGCTGCAAAAGCAAGGTATACCCAAAGGGCGCCCCGTAATGCATGCCCCGCGGGCGGTTTTTTAAGCAAGCTGAAAAAAATAAGGTATAATGGAATTAGCAGATCAAAAAAAGAAAGGGGTTTTACAATGAAAAAAGTATTTTTAAATGAATTCAGCGCTCTGGAGGTGCAGGAATTACTGAAAAATGCAGACCAGGTAACAGCGATCACCTGTTTCGGATCCTGCGAGAGCCACGGCTGGCACTGCTGTCTGGGACCGGATTATTTTGTCCCCACAGAGGTGGCAAAAAGAGTGGCGGAAAAGCTGGATAATGTCATTGTAGTTCCATGCGTTCCATTTGGAACATCCATCCATTACAACCAGTATCCAATGTCAGTCACCCTTCGTTATGATACAGAAATCGCAATCGCAGAGGACATATTTGAGAGTTTGATCAACAACGGAATCAAACATATCTATATCCTGAACGGGCATGACGGAAATATACCGGCGCTTGAGATTGCGGCGCATAACGTAAAGAACCGCCATAAAGACGCCAAATTCCTCTATCTGCCTGACTGGTGGACCAAGGTAGGCCCGATCATGGGAGACCGCTTCGAAGTATGGAACGGCCTGGGCCACGGCGGAGAGGGCGAGACATCCATCATGATGGCTGTACGTCCTGAACTGGTGAACCTGGAGCATGCCAAGAGCCAGGTACCGGAGAAGGTGATCGAGATCAACGAGACAACGGGCATCATCTGGGATATTAAAGAGATCACAGAGACCGGAGCTACGGGAGATCCGACCAAGGCAAGCATCGAAAAAGGGAATCAGATGCTGGATATCCTTGTTGGACTTGTGGCCGATGCGATTGAAGAAATGAATAAAAACGGGTGGACTTACTAGATCGAAGAAGCAGCATGAAAATAAGCACTGGAATGCAAGTCATTCCGGTGCTTATTTTATACTCCTAAGGCTTTCTGAAACTTACGAATTGAAAAATGATAGCAGGGACTGTTTACACTGCTACATGTTCCGGTATTCGTTCGGGGACAGACCGGTAGAATTTTTAAAGCTTCTGCTGAAATAATGCTGATCAGAGAACCCGAGCATTTCACTGATTTCCCGGATGGAGAGCTCGGGGTTCAACAAAAGTTCTTTTGCATCCTCGATTCTCAGCGAATTGATTAATTTCAAAGGGGACTGCCCCTTTTGCTTTTTAAATATTCTGGTCAGATAGGAGTGGTTAAAATGATATTTATCAGCCAGATCAGTTAGATTCAGATTTTCCCGGTAATGGAGGCGGATATATGCATCAAGTTCCTCTATCGTAACCTCTATATCAGTAGGAATCGCTGAGGTTAAGGCGATCCAGTGTGCAAGTTCTGAAGCGATCATTTCACCGGAAGCAAGCAGATCATTTTGTGTTTCCAATATATCAAAGACATGCAGGTACATCTTTTCATAGTCGTGATCCGAGATATATAAGTCCTGCTGCAGCATGTTTAATAACTGCATCAGTACCTTTTCCACCCAGGTCTGGGGATAGGGATGCTCCTTCCATTCTTCAAACAACTGCATCAGTGCGGTTTTGAAACCGGCAGTGTTATTGGATGAAATCATGGTATGCATGTAGCTGACAGAAACCTTTGAAAGAATTGCGGGGGGAAGGATAGGATCCTCTGCCGGCAAAGCTATTAAGGAAGACTTTCCAATTACAAGGGAAGAGAGCATACGGTTTCTCAATGACTGGAGAGACTGATTCAGCAGCGGGAATGTTACGTAATTCCTGTCATAGACAAGATTAACGGTGGACGTATGCAGGGATTGCTGTATATATTGGAAAATCAGCGGTGCAGTGCATTCCGGAGGCCCGGATTACTCCGCCGTAACCAGTAAGAATATATTCTTGTTTTCAAATGGAAATATCCAGTATCCCGAGCATGAAAATTCCGCATCATTGACCAGCGAATCCCAGGAAAAACGGGGCAGTGAATCCGGCATACCGGAACAGATGGCGGATTCAGAAAAGTGTTTGTGTTTCTGGCTGCGCAGATAGAGATTATCCAGGCAGACTAAAAATAAGGAAAAAGAAGTCTGACCGAGTGTCCTGCTTAACTTAACCAATTCGGGCGGGAATTCTTCGGCGTTCAGCTGGTGCCGCAAGGTGCGGTATATATCCGCCTTCTTTTTTCCCATAATAGCATCCCTGAGTGAAAACAAAATATTTTTCAGCTGCTCCGGCTGCAGCGGTTTTAAAAGATAATCCTTTACGCGATAGGTCAGCACTGTGCGGGCATACTCAAAATCATCGTAACCACTGACGATAACCGTTGAAATATCGGGATAATCTTCATACAGAATCCGGGCCAGTTCCAGGCCGTCCATAATGGGCATCCTGATGTCTGTAAAAACAATATCGGGGGGATTGTCCCGGATGATTTCCAGCGCTTCTTTTCCATTATAAGCCTCCCCAATAATCTGAAAATCGGGGGATACTGCGGATATTTTCTTCTGGATGTTTTTTAAAAGAAGGTTTTCATCCTCTACGACTAAAACCTTAATCGGATAATTTTTCATCATTCTTATCTCCTATGTTTTGTGTCAGGGGACCGCCGATGGTAACACACGCCCCGTTTCCGGGAAGGTTATCTAAACTGAAAATGAGGTCCTGCTTATATTTTAAAAAGAGCCTCATATAAAGGTTCAAAATCCCCATGCCATTTATGGAAAGCTCGGGAAGCGGCTTCTTCCAGTCGATTTCCAAAACCTTCTTATGAAAAGAATCCAGAAAATCGGGCGGAAAACCGGAACCGTTGTCCTTAACCTGTATGACCCAGCAGGAGTCCTTAATATATCCGGTTATATGTATCACCCAGGGAGGATCCACATTCAGTGCGTATTTGATACAATTTTCAACCAGCGGCTGAATGAGCAGCCGGGGAACCTTGATTGGTGAAAGGGAATCATCCATATTGATATGAAACTGGATTCTTTCACCATATTTTACCTTGATCAAATATATATAGGAACGAAGATGTTCCAGCTCCTGCCAGAGCGCCACGTCCATTGAAGAGTTGGATGACATATAGCGCAGAAGAACAGACAGTGAATCACACATTTTAACCGCCTGCTCATTTTCCCCATCTTCGGCCAGAATACTGATAGAAGCCAGAGTATTATATAGAAAATGCGGATTCATCTGTGACTGCAGTGCCAGCATCTTGGCGTCGGCAGCCATGGTATGGGCAGAAATGGCATCCTGCAGCGAGTCCTGCAGATTCTGCTGCATCTGTTCAAAGGAGCGGTACAGAGAATCCAGTTCCTTGAAGGTACTTTTATAATCCGGCAGTTCGTATGAGCTTAAGTTGTCAAAGGTAAGAGCATGCGCCGTTTGCTCCAGCTTCTTCAGCGGGATGGTCATCTTATTGGCAATCTGCCAGGTGATAAACAGGAGCAGGATTAATAATAGGAAGGATGCAGTAATCAAAAGCGTCCGGAATTGATAGAATGAAGCGAAAATCTTTGATTCTTCTGCAGTGACAAACACGGTCCAGTTCGTAAAGTCGGAAGCATGGCACGCGAACAGGGTGGAAGCGTTATCCCGGGTTTGGTAAATCGTGGACTGGGGGGCGGACTCCGGTGACCTTGCGAGCTCCAGCATACGTTTTTTCAGGTTCTGAGGGGGTCTGGCCTCATAAGGATATACCAGTGTCCCACCGCTGTCATAAACGTATATATGTTTGATTTCCTTTTGGTTGTGAAGCGCGTTCTTTATCTTTTTATCTAAATAAGAATACTCCAGCTGCAATTCCAGAACTGCAGTCTGATTCATGGTATCATCCGGGGAAAAAGCGCGGCAGAGAGATACGACCGGGGTCTCGGAGCTGTTAAGCTCGGGAATATGAGGCGGTAGGATCTTTTTCTTGCCATAAGCTAAAAGGGTTGGGTTAAACCAGGAGATCTCGTGAAAACTTTCCGGATCCCGGATGGAAAAAATACTGTTATTGCCTACATAGATATAATGTCCTTCGATGTCTGCAATGTTGAGGCTCATATGGTTGAAAGAAAGCTTAATAATATCAAAAAGCGTGGTGGAAAATGCCAGCTTATTATTATAGGAATCGATATCATGGGAATATAGATCCCGGACAAGATAGGAGTGGAGTGGATCAGAGCTGACAATACGTTTGGAAAGCTCATCAATCTGCTCCATCTGTGCATCCAGGAGTGTGGAGATATTATCACAGTCGGCCTGGAGCTCGCTGGTTGCATTCTTTTGGAGTGTGTTGCCCAAAATAATATAAAGAATAACCATAAAAATCACAATAATTGGGAAAATCAATGCAGCGTATCTAAAAAAAAGTTTAGAGTGTAGAGATTTCATTTATTGCACCTCGTTTCACAATTAGAGTACTCAAATATTACTTATAAAAATTATAGAGGAACTAATGAGAAAAATCAATAGAGCCGGAAAGCTGGTACAAAATGTGCACAACATCAGGTAGATTTTTTCTAAAGCTTTATTTGAGAAAGACGATATAATAGCATTATAAGGTTTACAGGAAAAAGGAGGAAGGATATGAGAAACAAAAAGTTAGTAAAAATGACAGCTATGGCGGCCACCGCGGCAATGATGATGACGCTTGCGGCAGGATGTGGGAATTCGGGTTCTGATACATCGGACAAGAAAGAAGACGCCACGGCATCAAAAGGCGGATCAACAATCACAATCGCGGCGTCCGCAGGATGGGTAAAGGACATTGATAAAGAACTGGCGGCAAAGTATGAGGAGGAATCAGGCAATACGATTGAGTGGCAGGTCAGCCCGGACGATCAGTATGAGAATGTACTGAACTCCAAATTATCGGTAGGGGAAGGCGCGGATATCTTTTACATACGTTCCGGAGTAACGATCAACAAATACCAGCCGGAGAAATACATGATGGATATGTCGGATCAGGAATGGGCGTCCCGTTACACCGACTGGGCAAAGGAAGGCGTATCGAACGACGGAAAAATAGTACAGTTCCAGACATGGAGCGTAGACGGCTGGGGAATCCTGTATAACAAGGACATTTTTAAAGAAGCCGGCATTACAGAAGTTCCAAAAGACTATGAGAGCTTTAAAGCGGCATGCGACAAAGTCCTGGCAGCAGGCAAAACTCCAATTTATGAGCCGGGCGCAGCACAGTGGCATCTGGGAACCTGGCTGGGCGGAATGACAACCCAGGAAGAGGCAGAGAACGAAGGATTTTATGCAGGCCTGAATGATAACAGTGAAGTCTTTGCAGGAAAAGAAGGACTGGCAAAATCACTGGATCAGATGGTTGAACTGGAAAAAGCCGGATACTTCGGCAAAGACTTTATGGCAAACACCTGGGAAGACATGGTAGCCAAGATGGCATCCGGCGACTATGCAATGGGCGTTGTATACACCACATTCCCGGCAGAGGTCGAGGCAGTGAATCCGGAAATGACACAGGATACCTGGGGCATGTTCCCGATTCCGTTGAATGACAACAAAGAATTCGGCGTATCCGCAGGCGGAATTGGACGTTGTGTAAATAAGGATACAAAAGTAGCGGACGCTGTTATGGACTATTTCGAATTCTTATCACAGCCGGAGAACCTGACCGCATATTATGATGCACGAAAAGACCTTGGACCATGTTCCTTCACCGATATCCCGGGTAATGTGCCGGCGGCATACGAAGACGTTATAAACAATGCATCAGGCACAGGATTTACGGCGGAAGACGGTGTTTTATACTGGGACAACGCACAGGTTGGAAACTTAATGCAGGGCATGTTCCTGGGCAACTCCAGTGCAGAGGATGTACTCAAAGGGATTGATGACCTCAGACAGCCGAGTTTTGGCAAATAGGGAATAAGTTATACCCAAAGGGCACCCCGTAACGCATGCCCTTCGGGCGGTTCTGCAGCAAAGCTGCAGAACAATGTATGGCTGGGAGAATGGCTTTTGTCGGCCATTCTCCTTTTTTATGACATAGGAATTCCTCCGGGAGGATGCACACGCCGCGATAAGATATATAGCCGCAAAGCGGCATCGCGGCGGCACCAAAGTGTGCAAGCCCCTCATGAGTGAGAGGGTGGGGCGTTGAGGTGGGCTTGCCCACTTTGTTATACAAAAAATACTTAAAAAGTTAGAGGCGAAATATGTATAAGAAAAAATTATATGGGATGAGGTTCATACTGCCTGCATTTATTTTATATACAGTTTTGTATATTATCCCAACCATTGCAGGAATGGTAATCTCAATGACAGACTGGAATGTAACACGTCCGGATATACAGTTTATCGGTCTGCAGAATTTTGTGGACATCTTTACATCAAAGGGCGGGAATTATCTGGCAAGCATAGGACACACGTTTGAGTTTACGGTAGTTACCGTCATTTTAAAAACACTTTTGGGCTTAGGCCTGGCGCTTTTGCTGAACAAGGGCCTGAAGAGCCGGAATCTGTTTCGGACGATATTCTTTCTGCCCTATGCGCTGGCTCCGCTGATTATAGGTATTACATTTGTATCAGTTCTCAAGCCCAACGGACCGCTGAACATTATTCTGGAATCCCTGGGGATGTCTGGGCTGACGCATTCCTGGCTGACGGAGAGCGCCACTGCCATGGGCTCCACGATGATGGTAGAGGTGTGGCGGATGGCAGGCTGGAATATGATGATTCTCCTGGCGGGCCTGCAGATGATACCGGAAGAGTATTACGAGGCAGCATCCATAGACGGCGCCGGGGCATGGAAAAAGTTTACAAAGATCACGCTGCCGTTTCTGCGTCCGTCATTGATGACAGTGACCGTATTAAATACAATCCACGGCCTGCGGGTATTTGACATCATCTACTCATTGACAGGCGGAGGACCGGGCGGCCTGACGGAGGTCATTAACACGCAGGTATTCAAAGAATTCGGCATGGGCCGTTATGGAATGGCGAATGCGCTGAATGTCGTCATATTCCTGATGACAGTCATCATAGCGGTAGGGCTCCAGAGAGCGCTGAGCGGAAAGGGGAAAAATGAATAAAAACAAAACATATAAAAACCTGAGAAAATTACTGAAGTTTCTGTTTATTGCCGCCAGCAGCTGCATCATACTTGTGCCGATCTATTTTATTGTGGTGAATTCCCTGAAAACAGTGGAAGAGTCCAGGATGCTGAGTTTCAGTCTGCCAGAAGTTTTCCAGTGGGGGAACTACCTCGAGGTAATCAAAGCAGGATCCCTGGTGCGGGCTTTTGGCAACAGCATGCTGATGGCAGGTGTGTCTACGGTGATCGCTGTTCTGGTCTCTTCTATGGCGGCCTATGCCTTGAGCCGACGGCGTTCAAAGGCGCATAACAGGGTTTATCTGTACTTCTTTATGGGGCTGATCGCACCCGTGAATTATGTTACCACACTGTTCACCTTAAAGTTTCTGCATCTGCAGAATACATATCTGGGGATTATCCTGGAATTTGCGACCCTGGGAATTCCATTCCTGGTGTTCCTGTACTATGGATTTTTCGATAATATCCCCCGGGAACTGGATGAAGCGGCTGTCATAGATGGATGTACCCCGTTTCAGTTATTTTTCAAGGTCATCTTTCCGCTGCTGAAGCCGGCAACCATAACGGGGATCGTTCTGAATTTTCTGGGTGCATGGAATGACTTTGTCACACCGCTGTATCTCCTCAGTGATAATAAAAAACTGGGAATGACAAACTCAATCTATAATTTCTTTGGCGAGCATTTCAATGACTGGAATATGGTATTTGCGGACATTATCCTGACAATCGCGCCGATCTTAATCATCTATATCTGCGGACAGAAGTACATTGTCAGCGGAACGGCCGGCGCGGTTAAGGGGTAAGCAAGCCCCAAAATAAAAATGCGGGGAGAAGACTATGAAACAGTGGGATTATATATTAGGCGGTATAACCTTGCGTTATATCCGGGAGGATTTGACAGGCCATATTTCCATGGTGCTGCTGCCAGAGGGGATGGATTCCTGCTTTGAAAAGAGAAGAACCGAAATGAGAATGCGGAATAACATCTGCAATGCATGGGATATAGGGGCGCTCTGCCATCTGTCTCTGCGCCATCATGCCCAGGGAAACGGTGCGGGCTGTACACTGAAATATGGAGAGAGTACAGAGAAGCTGCGGTATAAGAGCCAGGAAAAAACGAAAGAAGGAAATGTGGTCCGCATTATTACCTTATTAGAGGCCGAAGAGGGGTACTGCGTCAGGCATACGGTGACATATACCGAGGGGGAAAGCGGCATTGAAGTGGAAAATGAGTTTCAAAACCATTCGGAAAGACCCTTTACGTTAGATATGATGACCAGCTTTTCTTTGGATAATCTGAGTCCTTTTCAACCAGATGATGCGCCGTATCAGCTGAGGCTGCACCGATTCAGAGGCGGCTGGAGCCTGGAGGGAAAGCACCAGGCGGATACAGTGGAAGAACTGAACCTGGAAGGCACCTGGTTCCGGGCATTTCCAGAGAGTGAACGTTATGGCTGCCTGGGGGCCCATACGGTAAAGCGCTGGTTCCCGTTCGGATGCGTGGAAGACCGGGATGCGGGGGTATTCTGGGCGGTTCAGATGGAAGCGGCCTCCTCCTGGCAGATGGAATTTTCAAGGGACGGAGACTGCTATTCCTTATCCGGAGGCGTGGCGGACTGTGAGTTCGGCGGCTGGTGGAAAAAAATATCTCCAGGCGGGAGCTTTCTGGCCCCAAAGGCATATATAAGCGTAAGCTCCTGCGGACTGTGGGACGTGTGCCAGAATATCACGGACATGTTTCATAAATATGCGGATCTGCAGCCGGATTGTGAAAAGGAACTTCCGATTCTTTTTAATGAATGGTGTACAACCTGGGGGAAACCTACCGAAGAGGAAATACTCATTTTGGCAGAAAAATTAAAAGAAACGCCGGCAAAGTATCTGGTGATTGATGCCGGGTGGAGCAAAAAAGAGTGCGAAGACGGGGACCCTCAGGGCGGAAACGGGGAATGGGAACCTGATCAGGATAAATTTCCGCATGGCCTTAAGTATCTTTCACGGTGCCTTAAGGACGCAGGACTTCGAACAGGGATCTGGATGGAGTTCGAGGTGACGACAAAGGGGGCAAATGTGCACAGCGGCACATATGATTCTATGCATTTATACCGGAATGGGGAGGTGATACAGACAGGGGGAATCAGGCGCTTCTGGGACTTCAGGCAGACGGAAGTTACGCAGTATCTGAAAGAAAGGGTGCTGGATTTTCTGAGGGAGAACGGGATCCAATATCTAAAGGTGGACTACAACGGCTCCATCGGATACGGGTGCGACGGTGCGGAAAGCCCGGGTGAAGGGCTGCGGCAGCAGATGCAGGCGGTTCACCGATTCTTCGGTATGCTCCGCAGGGAATATCCGGAGCTGGTTATTGAAAACTGTGCGTCGGGAGGACACCGGCTGGAACCCTCCTTAGTAAAACTTACCGCCATGAGTTCCTTTTCCGATGCGCATGAGTGCCGGGAGATTCCGTATATAGCGGCAAACCTTCATCAGCTGGTGCTGCCCAGGCAGTGCCAGGTCTGGGCGGTGATCTCTCCTGAACTTGAGCTGCAGGAAATCCAGTACCGCCTGATTTCCGGAATGCTGGGGCGCTTCTGCCTGTCGGGGCCCGTGCAGGATTTAAACGCGGAACAATGGCAGGAAGTGAAGGACGCCATGCGTTTCTACGGGAAGGCTCGGGAAATCATCAAGAAGGGAAGAAGCAGGCTTGTGCGGACCGGCAGGAACAATCAGCACCATTTGGAAGGCGCACAGATTTTATTTCGGGAAATGGAAGGAAAAGTATTAGTGATATATCATGCTTTTTCGAATCCTCCGACCAGCATCGGGGGGATTCTGCCGGAAGGAAAGTGGAAAATAACAGACGCTTTTGGCAGAAAATGCAGATTAGAACTTGGAAAGGAGGAATTAAAGATCTGGCCGCAGGACTCCTGGGAGGCCGGGGCGGTCTATTTGGAAAGAGGTTAAGGAAAATGGCTGCTGTTAGACAATTGCACTAATTATGAGACGATCTACCAGAATTATGAGGAAGGAAAAGGAGATTAAGGTGAAATCAAAGAAAATAAAACGCACGCTGCCCGTGCTGCTTTCGGCTGCACTGCTGTTCTCGTCGTTTAATACGGCGGCTGCCCCGCTGGGGACAGAAGAAGCGGTGGAACCGGCGGCGCTGGTAAACGATGGATTACTGATTGATTTTGATATGGATTCACTGGAAGGAAATTCGATACTGAATAAGGCAGATGGCAAGGCTTATGCGGTTTTGGGAGATAATCCTGCACTGACAGACGGAAAAGACGGACATGGCAAAGCGCTGCTGATGGACGGCAGAACAAATTATGTAAACCTGGGGAAGGATTACCAGGTTACAGAGAATGCTCTTACTATAGCCGCCTGGGTAAAACCGGACTCTGCACATAGCGGTATGATGCGGATCTTCGGAAGAGGGAGAACCGCGGTTACCGGAGAAAAGGAACTTTCACTTTATATGCGGCAGAACGGGGCTTTGGAAGCACAGTGCCCGGAATGGTCCGCATCAGATCCCGGAACAGTAACTATGGATGAGTGGCAGCACGTAGCAGTCACGAATGACGGCACAACACAGAGACTCTATCTGAATGGAGCCGTTGTAAAAGAGGAAACATGTGCGGGGCCGACAGAGAAATGGGATTTGGATCTCTTATTAGGTTCCTGCTGGAATACGGATGCATCGGCAGTATTTTCTGACCATTTGTTCCAGGGGGGAATGGATGATGTAAAACTCTATTCCCGTGCTTTGTCGGAGGAGGAGATTCAAACGCTGGCCGATATTGATAATGGCGGTGGCGGCGGAGAAGGCGGCGGAGAGGACATTGAACTGCCGGACGCGCTTTATGAATTTACCATGGATGAAGTCAAAGACGGAACCGGAGAGCTGGAAGGCCAGAAGGTGATCGTCAATCATGCGGATCAGAAAGAATATCCCATCTACGGAAATTACCGGGTGGACGATTTTGGTATTTACGATAAGTCCATTGAGTTTGACGGAGCCACCACCTATGTTGATATCGGAAGGCCGCCAATACATACGCAGTATACGTTCGAGGCCTGGACGAATATTGATAATTCATCCGCCAATTCCCTGAATAAAATATTCGGCAGGGATAAAACAACGGTGCCGAGAGATGCATTTTATTTTTGTGTAAGGAATAACGGAAATATTGAGGCAGAAATCAGGGATGATGTAAACAACGGCTGGATGGAAGCGGGGGCGGGATCCTATGAGTTTAACAACTGGAATCATCTTGCCCTGACCTGTGACGGAAAAGTTTACAGCCTGTATTATAACGGAGAATTGATTGCACAGGAAACCTTTGCGGAAATGGACCTGGACACCAATCCTCTTTCCATGCTGATTGGCTGCGGATACAATAAAGACGGTACAGGTCTGTTTAATGGACATGCCTTTAAAGGAAGAATGGATGATGTACGCATTTATGACAAAGCGCTGACCGCAGAGCAGATTAAAAAGAGTACGGAAGGAATCAAAGACAGTATTCCGCCGGAAGTAGTCAGTATCTCTCCGGCAGAAGGCAGTCTGCTGAGTGTAGAAGGAAAACTCAGCATCGAATATAATATGAGTATTGCACTGGGCAGTGAAAAGCCGCAGATTCTGGACAAGGATCAAAAGCCGGTTCCTGCAGAAGCAGTGGCGGAAGACCGCAATGAATCCGTGGAAGGCACAGAAACGCTGGTAGTCTATCCGACTGAAAAGCTGAAAAGCGGTATGAATTATACCTATCATATACCGGCAGGCGCAGCGGTGAATGCGCAGGGAACCGTGAATCAGGAAAAAGAGTGGACCTTTTCTGTCTCAACTGACCTGGCTGGTGATTCGGAAAATAGTGATTTAAACTACTGGGCTTCCGGTGATGTCGATGTTCCTTCTTCCATAGAGAAAAAAGAAGGGAAATTGATTCTTTCTAACGGGCTGGTGGAAAGAGTATTTGACATCGGGAAAAATTTCCAGACAATTAGCTATAAGAATCTGTACACTGGACTGGAACTGCTGAATACGGAGGATCTGCAGGCAGATGCGAGCATTACATTAAATAAAGAATATGCGGATAATTCGACGCAGGGCGATCAGTTATTCTACATTGGCGGTGAGAATCAGGATGTTTCTTCCTTCCAGTTTGTTGATTATGAGATTGAAGAGAAAACAGAAGAGCCATTCCACTGGGAATGGGACGAAAGAATTTCTCCGGAATCCATGAAGGATACACAGTGGCCGGCGGCAGGCAAAGCGCTGGTTGTAAACTACAAAGCTCCAAAAGGAATTGACAAGGATTTTGCAGATGTGAAAGTCCAGGTGAGATATGAGATCTACGACGGCATTCCTTCCATCTCCAAGTCCATACATGTAACCAATGAAGGAAAGAACGACGTAATCGTTGATAAAATGGAAGTGGAAATACTTCCCGTACCTGTCACTCTGAAAGATGCTCTGTATGTAGAGGGAACCATGAACTCCGGCAATGAAAACCATGACCGGAATAATGGGAAAGAGCGCTACAAGCAATGGGAAGATGTAGATGGTACGAATGGAAAAATCATCAGCCGTTATGCGGCTCCCGCGGGTGATAATACGATCGCCGCAGGCATGGGATATGATACCGGGAATATCGGGCCGAATTACCGCCTTGCCAAAGATGAGACTTTCGATTCCTATAAAGTGTACCAGATGTTCTACTCGAACAGTTATTATGAGTGGCAGATGATGGAAGTAAAGAAAATGTACCGGGTGCTGTTTCCACAGACGGCGGATGCCCCATTAATTTACCATATTATCAGCTCCGACGATGCAACGGTCAAGAAGGGAATTGACCAGGCGCACAATGCAGGATTCAATATGGTACTGCTTTCCTTTGGCTCAGGGGTCAATGTGGAAGATACCTCTGCATCCAATATTGCAAAATATAAAGCGCTCTGCGATTATGCCCATGAGAAAGGAATGCTGCTTGGTGCGTATGTGATGCAGGCGGCGCGCGGCGGCAGTGAAAGCTTCAGCGGATGCTGGGGAACCATGCGCTGCATGTGCGGAACGGATGCCCATGAAACGCTGGAGAGCACGCTGGAATTCATCGACCAGACAGGGCTGGACTGCCTGGAGGTTGACGGAATCTATCCGGGGGCAATCTGTACGGCCACAAACCACAGCGGACATGAGGGCGTGGAAGATTCCCAGACAAAGCAGTGGGAATACGCAGTACATGATTTTTACAGAGAATTAAGGGCTAGAAATGTATATATCAATTCTCCTGACTGGAACTTTACGGTCGGAGCCAGCATGGCGGTTATGGGCTATCAGGAGCCAGGGTTTAACGTAACGCCATGGAGGCAGCTGATTTACGGCAGGGAAATGGCTTATTACGGTACATTTGAGAAAATTCCGGCGATGGGCTGGACTCTGGTGCCTCTGTCACCATATCAGGGCGGTTCGGATTCTTCCTTCTGGCCGTATGATGAGAAAATTATGGCCTATGATTTTATGATCGGCATGAATATGATGTATGGTATTACAGGTTCCTACCGTGGAGGGAACGGACTGTATCAGGGAGAAGTTTCACAGAATGTAATCGAGACCTGGGGAGAATTATATAATAAGTATAAGGACATCCTTGGGGAAAGCGTTGTTCACATCGCACCTCCGCTTGCTACTAGCGATACCAGCCTGACTACAGATGCAATAGACGGCATCATCCATGTGGACAGTGACGGAGTGCAGAAAGGGCTGGCGGCCTTCTTCAACCAGACAACGGAGACCGTGACCCAGACCGTAAAAATTCCGCTGTATTATACCGGACTGACAGGCCTTGCATCCCCTCCGGCGCCGGTGGAAGGTTCCCATTACCGTGCAAGCGGTGTTTTTGCGGAATTGGTCAAGATGCCTGAAGTACCGGAGATTCCGGAAGTGAATGCTGTTCCTACAGAGAACGAGGCTTATGTATGCATAGGGGATATGAATGGAAAGAAGTATACCATCGACAGCAACGGAAATATCGAAGTCGAGCTGACATTAGAGCCGAATACTTATACATGGCTCACGGTATATGATCCTGAAAATATCCCGGAAGACGCGGCTAAGACCGTTGAAATTCCGGCACCGGATCATGCATCGGTAAAGGAAGCTGCATCGGATCATGCGTCACTAACCTGGGATCCGGTACAGATGGAAGGACGAAATGTAAAGGAATATCATATCTACCGAAACGGGGAATATCTGGATAAGACCTTTACGAATGAGTATGTGGATACCACACTCGCGGCAGAGCAGGAATATGAATATAGTATCATGGCAGTCCATAATTCTGTGGCAGGTAAGGGCGCGGCAGTCAGGGTAAGCACAATGGCTGATGAGACCGCACCGCAGGCTGTATCAGCAAAAGCAGTTTCTAAGAACCAGATTCAAGTTACATTTAACGAATTTACAGAAAAAGAAACCACAGAAAATATCCAGAACTACACAGTAGAAAACGGATCCGTTATTAAGGCGGAGCAGGGAACAGACGGCAAATCCGTCGTTCTGACGATAGAAGGAACGCTGGAAGCGTTTAAAGAGATCAATATATCCGTAAACCACGTGAAAGACCTGGTTGGAAATGAAATGACCGAAGAGAATGTTCTGAAGGTTGTATTCGGATACCTTGGAGAGTATAAATTCGAAGAGGAAGAAGGCAATACGGCCCAAAACAGTAAAGGCGGCATAGAAGGAACGATCCAGGGGGCAGTTGCACGGACAGAAGGTATTGAGGGACAGGGACTTTTACTGGACGGAGCGACTTCTTATCTGGACTTGGGCGATATTCTGAAAGGGAACGGAGAATATACGCTTAACGGCTGGATCAATGTTGAAAATACGGATGGTTCACAGGTCATAGTGGGCCGAGAGCGGGATTCCTATGACAGTTGGAAATGGAAACTGTATATTGAAGATGGTCAGTTGAAATTCAGCATGAATAACGGAAAAGGCGCTTACCCGGGACACGAAGCAGACGGAGAGATCGTGATGCTGCTGGAGAGCGGGCAGAGTGTAGTAGAAGCCGGAAAATGGCAGCAGTTTGCTCTGTCACAAAATGGCGATACTGTTACACTTTATTTAAACGGTGAAGCCGTTGCCGAACAGACCCAGGAAGGCATTTCAAATGCCCTGACACCTTATACCACATGGTTTGGTGCAATGCGGAATAATGCAGGAGGAGAACCGGTTCTGAATCTGAAAGGAATACTGGATGAAGTCAACGTATATAACACTGTATTAAATGGGGATCAGGTAAAAGAGCTGTATAATCTGCATGCCCAGCCCGTAGATCCGGACCCGGACAAACCAAACCCAGACGATCCGGACCCGGACAAACCGGATCCAGACCAGCCAGACCCGGACAAACCAGATCCGGACCAGCCAGATCCGGATAAACCAAATCCTGATCAGCCCGGATTTGATACATCCATATTATCAGACCTGATTGAGAAAGCAAAGGCAATCAAGAGTGACGGTTATACGCAGGAAAGTTACAATGCACTGCAGGATGCAATTAAAGCGGCAGAGGATGCACTTGGAAAAGTGAAGACAGACGATGAGCTGAACCAGGCTGTTGCTGAGCTGCAGAAAGCGGTCGATGGATTAGTGAAGGAGGGCACAGATCCGGGAAAAGAGCCTGGAGACAAGCCGAACCAGGGCGGTTCCAATTCGAATAAGCCTTCCGGAGGAAACGGAAATTCCGGCGGAACATCCGCGAAGACAGTAAAGACTGGGGATGAGAGCGGGAATATGATCGCATTGTGGGGAATTTTACTTGCATGCGCAGGAGCCGGAATAGTGATCGTAGTAAGAAAAAAATATAAAAGGCAGTAACTTGAAGGCAGGAAGATTGTAAAAAACAGGGCTGTGCACTTGATTAGTGTACAGCCCTTTATCAGTGTGTACGGCAGCGGTAAAGTCGCAGACAAAGAAAAGTATCCTAAATAAAGTTGATATCTGCAGATTTAAGGTGAAAAATATCATCGTATCTGTTTTCCAGATCCGGGTTCATATGGTGAGTGATGGTGATAACCGTAAGTTCCTTCTGTTCAAGCAGCCGGCTCTCAATTTCATAAGCGGTCTGCTGGTCCACCGCGGAGGTCCCCTCATCAATGATAAGGATCGGGGTATGGCGGATGAGCGCCCGGGCCACTGCCACACGCTGACGCTGGCCGCCGGACAGGAGGCTGCCGTTTTCTCCAACAGGAGAGTAGATGCCCTGGCTGAGTCCCGGCAGAAACTGGCTGACACCGCTGTTCTCCAGGGCAGCTTCCAGTTCCTCCTTCAGAAAACACTCTCCCAGGCAGATATTGGTGTAGATATCCGCATCAAACAGGAACACATTCTGATGAATTACAGAGACCAGACGGTTCAGCTCAGACTGCGTGAAATCCGTCACGGACCGCCCGCCATAGCAGATTTCTCCCTGGAAACCTCCGGAATATCCTGTCAAAAGCTTGATTAATGTTGATTTGCCGCAGCCGCTCTCACCCAGAAGGGCATACTTCTTTCCGGCTTCGATGCAAAGATTTAAGTTCTTTAAGACGTCCGGGCCGTCCTGATAATGAAAAGTAACATCATGGCAGACGAGGGAGTCCCGGAAAACAGCAGGTCTTTGGACTGCTGTCTTCTCTGCGTTTCGAGAGGGCTCCGGTCTGGAGGCGGGTGCGCTTGGGATGACAGAGTCCGGCAGCTGCCTGCCCGCCTCTGCATATTGGGCAAGGTGCTCCAGAACGGGTTTCATACTGGAGACCTTGGGAATATTCTGCATCAGCATGACGACCGGGGTTACAAACATGCTGCTCAGCTGGATGAGGGCCAGCAGAGTACCCATGGTTATCTGTCCTTTCAGCAGCAGATATGCAGCGGCGAATACGATAACAATCACGCTTAGAGAAGAGAGGATGTCGGAAATACATTCGTTGACGGCCAGAAGTGTATCCGCAGCAAACTTCTTTTTCGCGGTTTCCTTATTGACGGTGCGATATTTTTTAAATATATAAGAATGCATGCTGTATCCGCGGATGACCTCATATCCGTTCAGGTAATCTTTGGCTTTCGCCGTGAATTCAGCCAATTTTTCCGAGTAGGCATCCTGTCGTTTCTGCATCTGCTTTCCGAGCAGTGCAGGAATCAAAAACATAAGGACCAGGAAAACCAGCAGGATTCCTGTGATAACCGGACTTAGATAGAACAAGATTCCAAGCGTAGACAGGAACAGGACGACCATCTGGGAACAAAGCATGAGGGGAGTCAGATAATTTTCCTCCACCAGCTTTACGTCATTCACCAGTGCCGAAAGATAATCCGCCGTGTTGCGGGAGGTATATGCGACGGGCTCCTTTGTGATAACTCCTCGGAAAATGTCATCCCGCAGATGACGGGACACATTGCGAAGCAGCAGTTTTCCAAGGAATGCTTCCAGAAATCCCATAATACCAAGGGCTGCCAGATAAATCAGCATGATGATAAACAAATCGGAAAAACCGCTCAGATCTTTCTGTGTAGCCACATCTATGATTTGCTGCAGCAATATGGAAATGAAAGCCGCGAGTGCGGCATTGATTCCTCCGCTTAAGACAGCGCCTGCCAAAAGGACGCGGTCTTTTTTCTTAAATAAACTCATAAACAGACTCCTTTATAATATGTAAATTTGACTATACTGAAATATATTTCATGAATATAGAATACAATAGAATTTCAAGAATGTCAAATAGATATTATATAAATCGAATTTACAAAATAAGGTTGACTGATAATTAAAAGCGTAATATAATATATTTACAAACGCAATATAAATATATTTCGTTCGAAAGAAAAGAGGAATCCATATGGGGAAAGTTGAGGAAAGACAGGCAAAGATACTCGAAATATTAAGTGAAAAAGGAAGATGCGAGGTTACGGCAATAGCTGAACATTGCCAGGTTTCTCTTGTGACGGTTCGAAAAGACTTGACAGAGCTGGAAGAGCGTGGACTGCTTCGAAGAGAACAGGGTCATGCCATTCTGAATGATGACAGCGATATGAGACGGCGGCTTGCGGTAAACCATTCTACCAAGCTTCAGCTTGCAAAAGCAGCTGCATCGCTCGTGGCAGACGGAGATACGGTGATGATCGAATCTGGTTCCTGCTGCATTCTTCTGGCAGATGAACTCAGCCGGACAAAGCAGAATGTCACCATCATTACGAACTCCACCTTCATGGCAGAGTACATAGGAAAACGCCCAAACGTGCATCTTGTGCTGCTGGGAGGCGATTATCAGGCGGATTCCCAGTCTGTAGTAGGGCCTGTCACTAAGCTGACGGCTCAGGCTTTCCATGTGAAGCGTTTCTTTGCAGGCACGGACGGATACCGGCCGGGAAGCGGTTTTACCGGGGATAACCATCTGCGTGTGGAGACATTAAAAAATATGGCTGATAATGCAGAAGAGATTGTAATTATTACGGAATCCGCCAAATTTGCCAGACAGGGTATCGTATCTCTGTGCTCTCTTGATGAGGTGCAGTATCTGATCACAGATTCCGGGCTTCCGGATGATGTACTGGATGATCTTGTCGATCATGGCATTCATATCATAAAGGCAACTATATAAACCAACTTTATATACCCTAAGGGCATCTTGGGTACCAGTTCAGGTTCGCCTGAACCGGTGCTATCCCATAGCACATGCCCCGCGGGTGGAGCCGCGGTAAATTGCGGAATTTATTAAAAAGGAGATCAATATTATGGAAATCATACTGGACACAGCAAATCTGGAAGACATTCGCAGGTACAACGACATTTATGACATCACGGGAATTACATCCAATCCTACTATACTGGCAAAGGAGAAAGCGGAATTTTTCCCGCTCCTTCTGGAAATCCGCAGCATCATCGGAGAGAAGCAGCTCCATGTGCAGGTGACAGGAAGTACATGTGAGGAGATGCTGAAAGAGGCCGAAGCATTGACAGACAGGCTTGGAAAAGATACCTACATTAAGGTGCCCACTAATGAGGAAGGAATCAAGACGATGAAGGTGCTGAAATCCCGTGGAAACCGTGTGACAGCGACTGCAATCTATATGCCGCAGCAGGCCATGCTGGCAGCATCCGTAGGTGCAGACTATGTGGCGCCATATTTTAACCGTATGAACAATATGAATGTGGACAGTAAAAAAGCAATCGGTGATATGGCATGGCTGTTTGAACACAACCAGATTCAGACGAAGATCGTAGCCGCCAGCTTCAAAAACACACAACAGGTTATGGATGCGCTTATGGCAGGAGCCCAGGCGGTGACGGTATCTCCGGAGCTTTACACACAGATGGTGGAAAATCCGATGATTGATTCTGCAATTGCAGGCTTTGCAGCCGACTGGGAAGCAACCTATGGGGATAAAAGAATTTACGAATTATAAGAAGACAAAGGAGGCATCTACATGGCTCAATATATCATTGCCCATGACCTGGGAACATCGGGGAATAAAGCGACTTTATTCCATATCGACGGCCGCTTCGTAAAAAGCTGTACCATTCCCTATGAAGTGCATTTTTTCGGGAAGAACTGCGCGGAGCAGGATCCTGAGGACTGGTGGGCCGCGGTCTGCCGGGCGACCCAAAATGTAATAGAGGGTATCGAAAAAACGGATGTAATCGCAATTTCCTTTTCCGCGCAGATGCAGGGCTGCCTGTTGGTAGACGGAGAGGGAAAGCCCCTGCGTCCGTCTATTATCTGGGCTGACCAGCGCGCAGTAAAAGAAACGGAACATCTGAACCGCGAGATCGGGTTTGACAGAATGTACGAACTGACAGGCCATCGCCTGAATCCCAGTTATACGCTGGAGAAGATCATGTGGCTGAAGGAACACGAACCCGAGGTATATCAGAAAGCCAGCAGATCACTTCAGGCGAAAGATTATATTCTATTCCGCCTGACAGGCGAGTTTGCCACGGATTATTCGGATGCCTCAGGAACCAATGCCCTGGACCTGGAAAATCTCTGCTGGTCGGAGGAGATTCTGGAAGCCTCCGGTATCCGGCGCAGTCTGCTCCCGGAACTGCACAATTCCACGGACGTGATAGGAAAAGTGACCAAAGAGGCGGCCAAGGCATCGGGATTATGCGAGGGTACTCCCGTTATCTGCGGCGGCGGGGACGGTCCCTGCGCCGCGGTTGGCGCCGGCTGTATTCACGACAACGAACTTTTTGCAACATTTGGGACATCGGCCTGGATCGGCGGAACAACAAAAGAAAAATTCCTGGATGAAGAGAAAATTTTCTTCTGCTTTGCGAATATTATCCCAGGAAAATATATGCCCTGCGGAGCCATGCAGGCGGCCGGAAGTTCGTATTCTTACATACGCGGGCTTTTAGAACCGGGGAGACCATATAGCGAGCTGAACGCCATGATCGAAAAGTCCCCTGCCGGGGCAAAAGAACTGCTTTTCCTTCCGTATATGCTGGGCGAGCGCTGTCCCCGCTGGAATGAAGAGACGAGCGGGGCGTTTCTCGGCATCAAGATGCACCATACAAAAGAGGACTATATCCGTGCGGTAATTGAGGGTGTGGCATATAACCTGGAACTGATCCTGGCTGCCTACAGGAAATACCTGTCTGTCGACTCGCTGATCCTGACGGGCGGAGGAGCCAAAGGGGATGTCGTGTGTCAGATACTTTCGGATGTATTTGAGGCAAAGCTTCGGACCCCGGACCACGTGGAGGAGGCAACCTCCATAGCCGCAGCCGTAACGGCAGGCGTGGGGGCAGGTGTTTACCACAGCTTTGAAGAGATCACCCGCTTCCTTAAAATTCAGAAAGAATATACCCCGAATACGGACAATGAAGCAGTCTACCACAAGATGAAAAAAATATTTGATGCCAGCTATTATGCCCTGGAATCTGTATACAAAATGTTCTGAGCGGGGAATTGGCGGCATGGGAGCGCAAATCCGCCCGCAGGGCATGGATTACGTGCCTTTCGGATAACTATAAAAGCTCTGGATAAACCAGAGCTTTTATAGTTATTCCGTCTGCATTTTTGAGTATTCTTGCGCTTTTTTACTTAACTGCCTGACTCCTAAACCATCATTAAGGTTCGCTTCTCTCCATTTCGTATAATCAAACGGCTCCTTATTCATTAATACAATAAACCGTTCTGCATCAACATATCCCAGATTAGAAATCAAAGCATCCATTCCTTCCTGTTTTACAATTGCATCTGTACGCATAATTATTCCTCCATTTCATTTACAAATATAACCGGGTTCAGAATTTTTATTTCAGGTATTGGGGTATTTATCAATTTTTTATCAGTAGTCAGGTAATAGTCACAATTTGCTGAAACTGCACAAGCAAGGTGGAGAGCATCATATGTTTTAATTCCCTTTTCACTAAGTGATTCTGCAAAAATCAGGATTTCTTCAGATTCCTCGGAGATACACTCTGAAGCTATCTTCCTCCAGGGGCTGATAGCTCGTCGTTTTTCTTCATAAGGATTACGTCCATTTTCGTAGTCTAAAATGTAAGACCATACTAAACCATATAAACCATCCTTTATTTTTGCCTGAATATATAGTTTTGCTTGTGTTTCTAAATGTATTTTAATCTGTGTTTGGTCATCAAAAGGGCGATTGAAGCAACAATTATCTAAATAAATCTTAACCAATATTATCACACTCCATCTAAATAATTTACCTGATGTCATAAGAACTAATCTATATCAATTATTAATTTGTGTAATGCATTTATAGATTTTAATTGTATCTACAGTATAAGGTAAAAATCATCTATATTCAAGCATTTAAAACGCCAAGTTTCTTTTAATAACGTATTTGGCAGTTATTCTTCTGAGCTTGCACTTTGCGTTCCTTGTATGCTATTCTATATTCATGAAATTAAGAACGGGGGAATTTTATGAGTATCGAGATTTATAACGAACTAGATCCGGTATTTGAAATACTGGGGCTTCTTACCATTGCACATGGCGGAGACTGGAAGACAGATGTCATAAAAGCGATGGATGATTATGGGATAGACGGCGAAACATTTTATAATAAACATTTAAAGACAGTGGAAAAATATATAGAAACTTTTCAAAAGTATAAGGTAGAGACGCCTTCCGAGGATTTTTTTTTCCAGAACGCATCGCAGGAATTATTTATGATGGTTCTCACCATGGCAGTAGAGAACCGGAAGTACCTGGAGGGAGAGGAGCAGTTAGATCCCATGAAGCTCAGAAGTTTTATCGCATTTTACATCACCGATACGGTAGAGCATGCCCAGCTGCCTGAGATAAAAGATATGCCCCAGCTGCCCGATGAAAAGTCTATGCTGGAATTTTTGGACAGTGCGGATCTGAAGAGCGAAGAAAAATGGTATGTGCTGGATCTTCTGCGAAGACCCGACTACTGGTTTTCACAGCTGTTTGAGACCATACGCCTCAATATGCCCGCATTCGAGAAAGCCCGTGCAAGCGTTGCAAAGCCACTGGAAAAGCAGCTAAAACGTCTTGCTAAATATGAGAATAACGGATTCCTGAAGCTTGTCAACACATGCGGTGACAATCCCATCGTTTACCCAACCCTTGTATTTCCAATGATTCAGATCGTGCTGTATTCTCACTGCTACGAGGGCATACTGAATGAAGAATTAGAGAAAAACGAGTCGGCATCGATCAGCATAAAAGAGGAAGTTATCCGTCAGTCAAAATCCCTCGCTGACAAGAGTAAGCTGGACATCCTGTGTTCCCTGAAAGAATCCAGCAAATACAATTTAGAACTGGCCGAAGCACTGGATCTTTCCCCGTCCACCACCTCACACCATATGAGCATCCTAATGAGCAGCGGCCTCGTAACCGTTCAGAAAAAAGATGGAAAAGTATACTACTGCCTGCAGGAAGAAAACATAGAAAAATACATCCAGTCCCTAAAAAAACTGCTACTATAGGGGGGGACGCCTGCGTGGATCGGGAGTGAGGGCTTCTCAGGGGACACATCCGGTGATTTCAGGGGCGCCATTTGCGAAGAAACCGTAACATCAAATCGGAAGCCCCGCATGGAACCGACGACATTCACCGTGAAATTCTGATGAATTTCACGGCTCAGGTCGTCTCGGAATTTGCTTTGGAGAGCAAATTCCGCCCATGCGGGGCTTCCGATTTGATGCAACGGTTTCTAACGCGCATTCTAAGCCCCTGAAATTACCGGATGTGTCCCCTGAGAAGCCCTCACTCCCGATCCACACAGGCTGGTGCATCCCGGCGGGAGACGAGGTCAGAACGGGGAGGGGCAAGGCGTAGCTGTCTTGGCCCCAGAAGCCATTATAAAAACTAACTACAAAAATTAGCCACTAAAACTGGCTGGGGATATTGTGATGCACCAGTTCAGCTCAATCCGCTGCCCCCGTCCGGAATTCCCACCCTGGCAGCGTGCAGTTCTGCCTTGATGCACCCAGCCGCGGGGGATTCGGAGATGGGGGGCGGCGGGGCGTCAAGAAGAATGGGATAAGCGCCTTCAATAAAATCTCCGGTGAAACAGGGACCGATTCCCGAACCACAAGTTCGGGAATCGAGCGAACCCGCAGGAAAAAGCCATCAAGGCTTTTTCTGAGTGTTCGCGCGTCCCCTGTTTCACCGGAGATTTTATTTAGGCGCTTACCCATTCTTCGCCCGCCCCGCCGCCCCCCATCTCCGAATCCCCCGCGGCGTCCCATCAAGTCGAATTCCCCCGCCGCCCCCCAAAATTCCGTCTGGTAATATGTGGTGGGGGGTGCTATACTTTACCATGTATTATTTTGTTGAAAAGGATGAGAATGATGAGGAATCAGAAGTTTAAGAATAATGTGATGCTTGTGCTGACTGCTCTGATCTGGGGGAGCGCTTTTGTGGCTCAGAGTGTGGGGATGGATTATATTGGGCCGTTTACGTTTAACTCTCTGCGGTGTTTTTTGGGCGGGATTGTGCTGCTTCCTGTTATCTGGGTTATGGGCAGGAAGAAAAAGACGGAGCAGGCAGGGGGACAGGGGAACGCCGTGAATAAGAGCGGTAAGACGCTCTGGATCGGGGGCCTGTTCTGTGGGCTTGCGCTTGCGGTGGCGAGTTCGCTGCAGCAGATTGGGCTTGTGTATACGAGCGCCGGGAAGGCAGGGTTTATTACGGCCCTGTATATTTTGATTGTACCTGTTCTTGGGCTTTTTCTGGGCCGGCGGGCCGGGGGGAAGACCTGGGCAGGGGTTGGACTGGCTGTTGTGGGGATGTATTTCTTGTGTATGAAAGAGGGATTCTCCATAGCTTATGGAGATGTTCTGATGATCATCTGCGCTTTTGTTTTTTCGTTACATATTTTGATTATTGATTATTTTTCTCCGAAAGTGGATGGCGTGAAGCTCTCCTGCATACAGTTTTTTATCTGCGGGATTCTCTGCGCGGTGCCGATGTTTGCCAGCGAGAAGCCGGCTCTGGGGAGTATTCTGGATGCATATCTGCCGCTTCTCTATGCGGGGGTTCTCTCCTGCGGTGTTGCTTATACGCTGCAGATCATTGCACAAAAAAATACGGACCCCACGGTGGCTTCGCTTATACTAAGTCTGGAATCCGTATTTGCCGCGCTTACCGGCTGGCTGATTATACAGGAAACACTTTCTGCGAAAGAGCTGTTTGGGTGTGCCCTGGTGTTTGCCGCAATTATTCTGGCACAGCTTCCGGAGAAGAACCCTGTGTGGAAAGAGAATCATGATAACGGGTAAAACAATTTTTCCCTCTGCGTTTTGATGTCTCCAGGGCCTGCCTGGTATGCCGGAAGAGTTCTTCGTATGTAGTCCCATCCTGAGGATACATGGCGGCTCCCATGCTGACCGTGTATTCGGAGTCTTTATACTTCTGCGTCAGAGCCTTCGTAAGAGAGGCGCAGTATGGCTGGACAAATTCTTCTGAAAAGAGTTCGCTGAAATACATCAGGAACCTGTCTCCGCCGATCCGTGAGCAGATATCCATTTTACGGATATTGTTTTCGGAAAGACGGGCGATATGCTTTAAGATCTGATCCCCGAATAAGTGCCCGTTTTTCTCGTTCAGTCTTTTGAAGTTATCCAGGTCAAACATGATCATGAGGCCGGTTGTATGCGGATTATTGGTTATGTTCTGTGTTATAATTTTCTGCGCAGTTGTCTGTGTGTACAGATTTGTCAGAGCGTCCCGGTGGGGGAGCTCCTGCACCTGCCGTTCTTTTCCGTTCCGGGACAGCGCTATCCTTCCGACACAGCTGTACAGCTCTTCATTCCCTTCATTATCAGCCCAAAGCGTCCGGCCCATGAATTCATACCATTCCTGCGTCCCGCTAATGGTGGTCAGCAGCATTCTTTTCTGAAATACAGGAGAGGAGGGGGTGGTAGACTCTATACGTTCCATCAGTTCCTGAAAATCATTTTCCGCAAGGACCCCATATAACCGGCTCTTTTTGACAAAATCTGTTATGATAGACGGAAAATTAAATTCTTCCTGACACTTCTCTGAGAACAAGACCGTGTCCGTACTGAAATCATATTCGAATAAAACATCTTCTGATAAGGATGCGATAAACTGATATTTGGTCCGCTCCTGTTCCAGGAGAAACAGCGTGCGGTCGGACAGCTTGACACCCTTTTTCTGAAATAGTTCCTTTGAGAGCTGGTTGATATTGAACACGTGTACGGGATCCTGGCTTCGAAGGCTGACTGCATGCTCCAGATAGGTATCGACCGCTTTGAGGCAGTCAATCAGCTTGCTGTTAAACATGCCGCATTCTCCGTTCAGGATCATCTGCATGGCCTGTTTATGAGTATAGGGAGGTTTGTATACACGTTCGCTCACCAGTGCATCATAGACATCCGCGAGGGAAACAATCTGTGCAGCGATCGGAATCGCATCCCCTTTCAGGTGGTCAGGGTATCCATTACCGTCCCAGCGTTCGTGATGCCAGCGGCAGATCTGCCTTGCATATTTTACCAGTTCCTCATTGCTGCCAAAACGCAGTTCATTGAGCATCTGCTCTCCGCGTGCGGAGTGGGTTTTCATGACTTCGAACTCTTCAGCAGTGAGTTTGCCGGGTTTATTCAGGATCTCTTCCGGAATCTCGATTTTACCGATATCGTGCAGTGCGGCTGCGTTGGAGATCAGCGCAATATGGGATTCATCCATCGCATACTCTGGATAACGTTTCCGCAGCGCTTCCAGAAGTATCTCGGTTATAATGCGTATGCGGATGACGTGGAGCCCGGATTCCCCGTTACGGAATTCGACGATTGTACTGAGGATATTGATCATAAGGGCGTTGTTGCTCTCTTTCTCAATCACCTGCTCCTTTACGAGACCTTCCAGCTCCTTTTGTTTCGAGTAAAGGATGATGGTATTTTTTACACGCTGAAGGACGATATTCGAGTCAAAGGGGCGGCTGATATAATCCACAACACCGTATTCGTAACCCTTTTCAATATATTCCCTGGAACTTTCCGATGAAATAATGACTACAGGGATCGTCTCGTGCCAGTGGTTCTTCTGCATGATGGTCAGGACATCAAATCCTGACATTTTTGGCATTAAAATATCGAGCAGAATCAGGGAAATGGAAGCGTCATTCTTTTTCAGAATCTCAATCGCCTCTGTCCCATCTGCTGCCTCAATGATATTGTAATCCTCCTGCAGTATATCAGACAGGACGGCCCGGTTCAGTTCCGCATCATCTACGATTAAAATGGTTTTCTTTTGTTCTGTGCTTGTCATTCACTTGCTCCTTAGGCTTATCAGAACCTGGCCAGCAGATCCCGGACAGTTTCATATTCCTTCACGATATCCGCATATTTCTCTTTTACCACTGAGCTGTCCGCCTCCCCGGGGGACAAGGTCCTCAGGTACTCTGTCAAAGAAGAGGATGCGGCCGTAAGAGGGGGCAGTTCCAGGTTAAGCGCCATTCCTTTGATGGTATGAGCAGCTCGGAATATCTCTTCATGATCGTTGGATTCCACTGCATGCTGCAGAGTTTCAAAAACCGGATCTTTCAGAAGAAGATGCAGGTATTTATCGATCAGAGATTCTCTGCGCAGTCTCTGTAAAACGACTTGATAATCGGCGCCAATATTTTCATAAAATGTTTGTAATTCCATTTGATCGGCCTCATTTTTCTTTCATAAATTTTTCTATTACATGAAGGATCCCGTCATCATCGTTGGAGCGGGTAATAAAGTCGGCGGTATCCTTTACGACACTCTGGGCATTTTCCATGGCTACGCCAAGACCGGCATATTCAATCATGGATACATCGTTATAACCGTCCCCGCAGCAGATCATCTGGTCTGCAGTCAATCCGATGCTGTTCAGCAGCTTCTGCAGGGAATAGGCCTTGTCGATCTTCTTGGGCATAATCTCCAGAAAGAAGGGCTCGGAACGGTATATGTTAAGGAACGTGTGAAAACGCTTTTTCAGAACTTCCATCATCTTTTCCATGATGTCAGGGTCCCCGGCAGCCAACAGCTTATTAACCGGGAAATTCAGGTGTTCGACAAAATCAGGGATCTCTGCCACGGGCATTTTGTTAAGAAAGGATTCCTGCTTTGTGTACTTGTTGACTGCGATTCCGGACAGTATATGGCTGTCGTTATACGACAAAAGGTCCACACCTGGAAATGAAGCCGCAATATCATAGACAACAGGTATAATTTCCGGAGGGAGCGTTTTGTTGTAAATATCAGTTCCGTCGGAGCATCGGGTGATGCGTGCCCCATTAAAGGAAAGTATATAACTGCCGAACCGATCCAGATACAGTTTCTTTGCCAGCGGAAGGACTCCGAATATGGGACGTCCACTGGCCAGAACCACCTTTTTTCCCTCTCTTTGGATTTCGATCAGGGCGTTTCTTGTGGAGTCCGTAATTTCTTTTCTGGAATTAGTCAATGTGCCGTCCAGATCCAGCACGAGCATTTGATATTCCATCTTTACCTCTTTTTTAATACGTCGACAATCTCCGGAAACTCCATTGCATGGGAGGCTTTTACCAGAATTGTATCGTTTGTGTTTATCAGGGGATCTATATTTTCCAGAAATTCGGCCTTTGTTTCATAATAATGCACGTGCATTTCCGGATTTACTCCTATTGCTCCGCGGGCGATGTCCTCTGCAAGGGAGCCAATGCAGATCAGCTCGTCTATGCCGGCATCTGCGGCGAATGCTCCCGTCTCACGGTGCATCTCATGTTCTTTAGGGCCAAGCTCAAACATATCGCCAAGGATCGCGACGGTGCGTCCGCCAGCTTTACTCAGGACATCCAGGGAAGCCTTCATGGAGGCCGGGTTGGCATTGTAACAGTCATCGATGATTGTTAGATTCTCTGTCTCAATCAGATGGTTCCGCCCGGCCAAAGGCGCCAGGGATTCGATTCCCTGCCGGATTTCCTCATCATTCATGCCCATAACCCGTCCGACGGCAATGGCGGCCAGTGCATTATATACCATATGCGCCCCGGGGATAGAAATATGTGCGCGGAATTCGGAATCAGGCGTGTGGAAGCGTGCAGCCGTACCCTTTAATCCCAGGTTCTCTATCTCGTCTGCATAGTATGCCAAATCCGGGTCCAGGCCAAAGAAAACAGGCTCAATATGGTTGGCAGGCTTAACGGATGCCAGCATATCATCGTCCCCATTGAGTATAATATCCCCTTCCGGATTCATATAGAAAAACATTTCCGTTTTGGCTTTTAATATGCCTTCCCGGGACTTCAGCTGCTCCAGGTGGGCACAGCCGATATTGGTCAGGACGCAGACATCCGGGCGCGCGATTTTTGCAAGACGTTCCATCTCGCCAAAATCGCTGATGCCCATTTCCAGAACGGCCGTCTCATGTTCTTCCCGGATGTTAAAGATTGTGAGAGGCAGTCCGATCTCATTGTTGAAATTGCCCTCGGTTTTCAGGACGCTGTATTTTTGTGCCAGTACGGAGGCAATCATCTCTTTTGTACTTGTCTTGCCCACACTGCCGGAGATACCCACCACTTTCAGGCGGAGGGAGCGGCGGTAGTGCTCTGCAATATCCTTCAGGGCCTGCGCGCAGGAATTTACCATGATATAGGGGTAGGATGCGCTCTCGATTCTTTTTTCTGAAACGGCGCACAGCGCTCCGTCCTGAATGGACTGGGGGATGAACATATGGCCGTCCACACGGGCGCCGCGAAGCGCAATGAACAGACAGTCTTTTTGGATCCTGCGGCTGTCAATGGTAACGGATGTGACCTGTTTGTAATAGCTTTCCTCGTCTCCGTAATAGATTCCGCCGCATGCAACGGCAATTTCCTTCAATGTCATATTTTTCATCGTTCGTACCGTCCTTTACTGGTATCTGGCTTCCAGGGATTTTTGGATAATCAGTTCGCACAAATCTCCGTACTCTATGCCTGCCGCTGCTGCCTCCTTTGGCAGAAGACTGGCAGCTGTCATGCCGGGCAGGGTGTTTACCTCAAGGCAGTAGAGATTTCCACTGCTGTCCAGAAGAAAGTCTGCGCGGCTGTATACATTCAGCTTCAGGGAACGGTAGGCTTTAACAGTGAGTTCCATCATCCGGTTTGCAGTAGCTTTGTCAATATCGGCGGGGCAGACTTCCTCTGTGGCGCCATCCTGGTACTTGTTGGCATAATCGAAGAACCCGGTCTTTGGAATGATTTCAATGGGCGGGAGAGCCTTGCCGTCTATGATACCGCAGGCAAACTCCCTTCCTTTGATATATTTTTCGACAACCACCTCGTCTTCGTAGCGGAAAGAACTGCTGAGCGCCTCTTCGTACTCGCTCTCTGTGTTTACGATGTATACCCCGATGCTGGATCCGCCGGAGCACGGTTTTACAACTACGGGGAGTGTGAGTCCAAGAGCATCGAGCGATTTTTCTGACGCTTTTTTATGAATGCAGGCTCCGGCCGGCGTGTCAATGCCCGTCTGCAGGAAGACCTGTTTGGTAAATCCTTTGTCCATTGCTACAGCGCAGCCGAGAGAGTCCGGACCGGTGTATCTGATTCCAAGCAGGTCAAAGGTAGCCTGCAGCTTTCCGTTCTCCCCCTCTCCGCCGTGCAGCCCAAGGAACGTGATGTCTGCCATGCGGCATAGTTCGATGACGTTGGGACCGAGAAAACAGTCCGGCTGATCCGGGCGGGAGGCTTTGACCGCCTCGATGTCCGGTTCGGTGGTATCGATGTTTTTGACGATCCCAAGGCCGTGGTCAGGAAGGGTAAATACCTCTTCCAGGTGTTCGGGATCGTAGGGGAAACCGAGGAAAACATCCAGCAGAAAAGCATCGTGTCCCTTTTCAAGCAGGGTTCTGCAGATGCCTGCACTGGAGGAAAGGGATACGTCGCGTTCTGTGCTGAGTCCTCCGGCTAATACGATAATCTTCATTTCTTAAATCTCCTATCTTCATTGAGTTTATACTAGCGAGCAAAGCGTTGCGTTATCTGCTCAGGTCGTTCAGCAGGCGTGATTTCGTGTCGTAGAGCTTCTGGGATAAATCCACATATACGCGGTGGGGATAGAAAAGCCGCTTTGTCTCGTCCCAGAGCGTGTCTTTTTCCTGACGGCAGTACTGGGCGATCTCCATAACCGATGGTGAATTGTATACGCACTCACCGTGGATGAATACAGGCTTTAAGATCTCTCTCATGGTGTAGCTGCCTCCGGGAAGCCTTGTTTTCTTCCAGGTTGCATTGGGGTCAAATAATAAAAGTTCTTCCGATGTGTCGTATGTCTCATCGGCAAAACAGATCAGATCGGCACGGATTTTGCCCGTCTCTTTATCATATACACGGAAGATTGTTTTGTTGCCTGGATTAGTGATTTTCTCCGTATTCTCTGAAATCTTGATCTTGGGTACGAACTCGCCTTCTGCATTCTGAATTGCGGCAAGCTTATATACTCCGCCGAAAGAAGGGCAGTCCTTGGAGGTGATCAGGTTCGTACCCACTCCCCAGGAGGTGATGGCCGCACCCTGCATCTTCAGGTCGTGGATCAGCAGCTCGTCCAGGTCATTGGATGCCGCGATTACTGCATCGGTGAAACCGGCGGCATCCAGCATCTTGCGGGCCTCCTTGGATAAGTAGGCAAGGTCCCCGCTGTCCAGGCGGATGCCGTAGGATCTGGGGCGGATTCCCTCCTCGCGCAGCTCCCGGAATACCCGGATGGCATTGGGAACACCGGATTTGAGCGTATCGTATGTGTCCACCAGAAGCGTGCATGCGTTGGGGTATAGCTTTGCGTATTCTTTAAATGCTGTGTATTCGTCTTTGAAGCTCATGATCCAGCTGTGGGCGTGGGTACCCATGATAGGCACGTCAAATAGTTTGCCGGCCAGTACGTTGGATGTGCCCACGCAGCCGCCGATCATGGCCGCTCTTGCACCGTAGAGTCCCGCATCGGGGCCCTGGGCGCGTCTCAGCCCAAATTCCATAATTCCGTCGCCCTGTGCTGCAAATACGACGCGGGAGGTCTTTGTTGCGATCAGGCTCTGATGGTTGATTATATTTAATATGGCAGTTTCAACAAGCTGGGCCTCCATAATGGGCGCGATTACTTTAACCAGTGGTTCTTTTGGAAAAATAACCGAACCCTCCGGAATTGCGTAAATACTTCCGCTGAAATGGAACCCGCTCAGATAATTCAGAAAGTTCTCGGTGAATATTCCGAGACCTCTCAGGTAATCCACGTCTTCGTAAGAAAAATGCAGATTCTTGATATAGTCTATAACCTGTTCGAGTCCTGCCATAATGGAATATCCGCCTTTATTGGGATTGTCCCGGAAGAACACATCGAACACAACGGTTTCATTTTCCTGAGTTTCAAAATATCCCTGCATCATGGTTAGTTCGTACAGGTCTGTCAGCAATGTAAGATTCTGAGCACTCATATTAATCTCCTTAATAATAAATACCTTAAATAAATATTTAGCAGGCCTTATGGGGCATGCTACCAGCATTTAGTATACCACATGTGAAAAAAAAGTAAAAGAAAAGTAAGCTTTTTTCATTGAAGCGGGCTGTGGAATGTAGTAAAGTGAATTCTAAAGAGGGTTTTTACATATTTAAAAGGAAAGAGAGTTGTGCTGCTATGGAGTATTTCTGGATAGTCCTTCCCAAGATGGGCGGCTTTCTGCTCCTGGTTCTGATCGGGTTTCTGGCATCCAGGCTGGGGGTTGTGAAAAAGGAAGCGCTGACTTCTATTTCGGGTTTTTTAATTAAGATCGTGCTGCCGGCGCTGGTGATCTCATTGATCTGGGAGAATCACACTACAGTATTTACTTTGTTTCACTATGGCCGGATCGTGCTGTGGCAGATGGGGGCATATTTACTGCTGGCCTTAACGGGATTTCTGGTGAGCCGGATTTTTAAGCTGCCGGAATCCGTCAGAAATGTTTTCTGCGGCTGTATGGTGGGCGGTAATTTTGGGTTTTTGGTGATTCCGCTGATTATGGCGTTGTTTGCGGAGACGGGAGGGGACAAGTATATTCCGATCTGTTCGGTCGTAGATACGACAGTAGTATGGACACTGGGCCTGCTTTTGTTTCTTGGCCGCAGCGGGAAACAGGAAAATCTCTGGAAGAGGGTTGTCAGCACTCCTATTTTTATTTCTATATTGATAGGGATGGCGCTGACCACATTTGCTGTCCCGGTGCCGGCGCTGGTTATGGATGTCGTGACTGCTGTGGGAGAGACGAGTTACAGCTGGGGGCTGATATATCTGGGATGCAGTATTGGGTTTATGGAATTTGGCGGTATCCTGCGCTATAAGTCGGTGCTGCTTCTGGCTGCATGCAAGCTTGTGGCGGTACCGGCGGCCGTGTATGCCATTGCATCCCATTTTCTGCCGCAGACGGAGAGTCTTATGCTGATGCTGATCACCGGCGCGCCGACGATGACGTCTTCCAGTATGCTTGCGAGGCAGTACCATTTGAATGAAGATTACGCTTCCGAGGCTGTGGTGGTTACCACGCTGCTCTGTATGGCAACACTGCCGCTGCTGTTTTTAATCACTGCACTGTAGACAAGTACTCTCAGAAATTTAGGGCGGCTTATGCTGCAGTTAATGATGATACGATGTACTGGAATGTGAAGTGAGGCGGCGTATTGCTGCAACGTATTTTTAAATACGCCCTATGGCTGGGAAACGGACTGGTGTATGGGAGCTTATAAAAGGAGTCAAGATGAAGATCAGAGTGCGTGATATAGAAGAATTATGGAAGGACAGATTTGCTGCACTTGTCGCAGGCAGAGGTGGGCTGGACAGGATTGTGGAGTTTTACGATATGATGGAACAGCCGGATATTAAACCCTGGCTCAGGGAGAATCTCCTGGTGATTACGACGGGGTATGCGATCCGCAACGACAAAAAGGCGCTGCTGAATCTGATCCGGGATCTGCGGGAGGTGAACGCGTCGGCGCTGGCGATCAAGACGCGGTTTTTCGATGAATTTCCCAAAGAAGCGCTGGCTCTGGCTGATGAGTGTGAGATCCCGCTTTTTTTTCTGAATAATGACGTCGGGTTTATTGAGGTTGTGTATCCGGTTATGACGGCGATCGTGGAGGCGAGAAATCAGCTCGAGATGTCCAGCAGGTACCGGATTGGCACTTACAGCCAGATGGAGATGAACGGGAAGTTATTTCTGGATCTGCAGACCGGTAAGATCACACAGGCGGAGGAAGCGGAGCAGAGGGTGAATTCTCTGAGCTGGCCGTTCCCGCCGCTGCGTATGATCTTGATTCAGGCAGAGCAGAATCCACGTATGGCGGAGGCTCAGGAAAAAGATATGGAGAGCATTTACCAGATGATGAAAGGGGCTATGGAGCAGGCGGGGATCTGGGGGGCCGGTATTGTGCGCCAGTACCAGTACATCTGTATTATGAAGGATGTGGAGGAGGAAAAGGCGGACAGCCTCTGTTCGACGATGGTTGAAAAGATCTGCAGCATGTTGAAGTACCGTGTGGCAGCCGGGATATCGCAGCAGTTCTACGATTATCTGGAACTGGGGGCGGTTTATAAGGATGTAAAAGATGTTTTCCGTATCCGGGAAAAAAAGGGGCTGTCCGGAAATGTCCTCTGGATGGAAAAGCTGAGATATGAGCAGATTGTGATGCATATGGCACAACAGCGTGAAGTGCGGGCATTCGTGCAGGAAAAGCTGGCGGCCCTGGAGATCTATGACCGGGAACATGAGAGTCATCTGGCGGAGACGCTGGAGATGCTTTCTGCGTGCCGCGGCTCCCGCAAAACAGCTGCGGAAAGGCTGTATCTTCACCGGAATACGATGTCTTACCGTCTGAACCAGATCGAAGAAGTTCTGGGGTGTGACCTGAGTGATGCCGGGCAGCTGGAGGAACTGGGGTTTGCCTGCAGGGTGAAAGAATACATGTGATTGTGCACTGTGCACAAAAGATCGGCGCAGATTCGGTACTGGTGAATAAGGACTTTAGCGGTTTGACGTGCTATACTGATAGAAAGAGCCAATGTAGGAGATGTATGCATTGGCTTATATCTTATGAAGGAGCAGCGGGAATGGATAAAAAAGGAATTCGTTTGACAAAAGAACTTTTGGACGCAGCGCTTGCCGGCGGGACGATTTTAGGCGGCGGGGGCGGCGGAGACGCGAAAAAGGGGAGGAAGTTCGCAGAGATTGCGGTGGATTACGATGATCTGCGCCTGCTTCCCATTGAGGCTGTGGATGAGGATGCTGTACTGCTGACGGCTTCTCTTGTGGGAGCGCCCAATGCTGCGGAGCAGTATATGGCCGCAAAGGATCTGGTCCGCACGGTGGAGATTTTAAAGAAGAATTGTGACTTTACGATCGGCGGCATTATCACAAATGAACAGGGAGGAGAGGCGACTGTGAATGGCTGGCTTCAGGCCGCGGTACTGGGGATCCCTGTGATCGATGCCCCCTGCAATGGACGTGCCCATCCTACTGGCGTGATGGGAAGTATGAATCTGCACAAGCAGGCGGACTATCGGACCGTACAGGCATGTGCGGGCGGCAATCCGGAGGCGGGCAGCCGCGTGGAATGTTATTTTGAAGGGACGATTGAGCATACGTCCCGGCTGGTGCGTATGGCGTCCATTGAGGCCGGCGGACTGGTGGCCGTGGCGAGGAATCCGGTGAAGGCGTCCTATGCCAGGGAAAACTGTGCGCTGGGCGGCGTCAGCCATGCGATTGAGACAGGAAAAGCATTTTTGAAGGGCCTGGAGCATTCGGTGGAGGCAGCTGTGGAAAGTGTGTGCGGATTTTTGGGCGGAAGGATTCTGGCAAAGGGAAAGGTAGATGCATTTTCAATAGAAACCACGGGAGGATTTGACGTGGGGTATGCCTCGGTGGATGGATGTGAACTGACTTTCTGGAATGAATACGCGACGGCGGAGAAAGACGGGGAACGTCTGGCGACCTTCCCGGATCTTATTATGACGATCAATGCCGTAAGCGGCGAGCCGGTGACAACGGCCATGATGGAAACCGGTCTGGACGTTTATGTGATTGCGGCTAACCGGGAGAATCTGAAGCTCGCGCCTACGATGTTTGAGCCGGAACTTCTGCGGGAAACGGAAAAAGTGATTGGGAAAAACCTGGTATCATATCTGGAGTAGCATAGCGGCAGAGAAGTAAAAATTCATATTATAAGGAGGACGAATTTATGTTAATGAAACAGATTATCGATGCGTACGAGGTACTGGACAGTGCTTATGTGACGGGGAAGAAGGTTGAGGAGTATCTGCGCACAATACAGCCTGATGCGGACATCACCGTATATGAGCTGAAGGGACCCAAGGGGACTACGGATATGCTGAAGGTCAGAATCCCGGGAAGCAATGGCAAGATAAAGGGCGGCAGTGCGCCGACCATTGGTCTTCTTGGCCGGCTGGGCGGGATTGGAGCGCGTCCGGAGCGTATCGGTTTTGTATCGGATGGAGACGGCGCCCTTGCAGCAGTTGCCCTTGCGGCAAAACTTCTGGATATGCAGAATAAAGGGGATGTGCTGGACGGGGATGTATTTATTTCCACACATATCTGTCCGAACGCGCCGACTGCGCCGCACGATCCCGTGCCCTTTATGGGTTCACCGGTTGAGATGTCCCAGGTAAACAGAGAAGAAGTATCCGATGAACTGGATGCCATCCTGTCAGTAGACACAACAAAAGGCAACCGCGTGATCAATACTAGGGGATTTGCAATCTCACCGACCGTAAAAGAAGGGTATATCCTCCGCACATCCGAGGATCTGCTGGATCTGATGCAGATCACAACCGGCAGGCTCCCATATGTATTTCCGCTGGCAACCCAGGACATCACGCCTTACGGCAATGACCTGCACCACCTGAACAGCGTACTCCAGCCATGTACTGCAACCAATGCTCCTGTAGTAGGAGTGGCAATCACCGCGGAGACCATGGTGCCGGGATGCGCAACCGGGGCAAGCCATGCGTCAGACGTAGAAGAAGCGGCGAGATTCATGCTGGAGGCGGCAAAGGCATTTGGCCGCGGACAGTGTAAGTTCTATGACGAGGAAGAGTATGCACGGATCCAAAAGCTATATGGTCCGATGAAACATCTGCAGACACTGGGAGAAGAGTAAAAAGGGGTCTGACCCCTTTGCAGTCGGTTTTCAGAATATTCTTAAAATTTAGATACGAAGTAATTATATAACGCAGGAGGTGCACTGGATGAAGATAGGTGCGGTTACGATAGGACAGGCTCCCAGGGTGGATGTGACTGTCGATATCATGGATATATTTGGCGGAAAAACTGAGCTGATACAGGCTGGCGGACTGGATGGCCTTACAAAGGAAGATATTGCTGAGTTTGCTCCCGGGGAGGGAGACTATGTACTGGTGTCCCGGCTGAAAGACGGGAGCTCCGTGACGTTTGCAGAACGCCATATTCTCCCGAGGCTTCAGGAGGCGATGAATAGGATGGAGGAAGAGGGCTGCCGCCTGATTATGATGTTCTGCACCGGCAGTTTCCCGGAGACTCTTACAACAAAGAGTATACCTGTGATTTATCCGTGCGAGGTTCTGGACAGGCTTGTTCCTCTGATGAGCAAAAAATCCAGTATCATCTGTATGACGCCGTCTCCGCTCCAGATTGAGCAGACGGAGGAAAAGTGGAGACACTATGTGAAAGAAGTGAAAGCCGTAGCGGCTTCGCCGTACGGCGATTGGGAGACTTTGGAAAAGGCTGCCGATGAAGTAAAAGATATGGATGCTGATCTCATAGTTCTGGACTGTATCGGGTATACTCAGGAAATGAAAGAGATGTTTGCCAGGAAGACAAAAAAGATGGTGGTTCTGCCCAGGACACTCCTGGCACGCGTGGTATCTGAACTGACCGATGCTGCAGAATAAATCAGATGACAGGGAGAAGGGGAAAAGATGAGTGAATTAGTAAAAATAGCGGAGGGCGTCCTGATATCTTGTCTGGATGCAAAAGCCGGGGAGGCTGTTTTAATCGTGACGGATGACAGCCGGAGAGAAATCGGGGAAGCGCTTTACGAGGCATCCAAGAATCTGGGATGCGAGGGCATGATGCTGGTCATGAAGGAGAGGGAACTAAGCGGGGAGGAGCCGCCCAAAGCAGTAGCGGAAGCAATGAAAGGCGCCGATATCGTAATTGCACCGACGGCGAAATCACTGACGCACACCAACGCCCGGATTCAGGCGGCAGCAGCGGGTACGAGAATCGCCACGATGCCTGGTATCACAAAGGAGATGTTCAGCCAGGGCGCGATGACTGCAGATTATGCGAAGGTTGAAAAACTGACGGATAAGATCACTGCAATGCTGACCAGTGCTGACACGGCCCGGATAGAAAAAGACGGGAAGGTACTGACAATTTCATTGAAAGGGCGTAATGGAGTACCAAGCCCCGGCGTCTACAAAGCGCCTGGAAAATGCGGGAATCTACCATCAGGTGAGGCGTATATTGCACCGCTGGAGGACGGTTCTGACGGAGAAATGATAATTGACGGTTCCATGGTTGGCATTGGCAGGCTGGATGCCCCGCTTCATATGGTAATCACGGCCGGAAAACTGCGGTCTGTTACAGGGGAGAAAAGTGAGAATCTGGAGGTACTGCTCAAAAATGAAACCAACGGAACTCTCTGCGAACTGGGGATCGGAACCAACGAGGCAGCCATATTGAATGGCATCATTCTGGAAGACGAAAAGGTATACGGAACGGTTCATATCGCATTTGGAACAAACACCTCATTCGGGGGAATAAATAAGGCAGAGTGCCATATGGATGGGATTATATTAAAGCCCACCCTTTATCTGGATGATGTTCTGGTGATAAAAGAGGGCGTATTTACAGACACGCTTTAAGAAAAGCTGCGGGAAAGATAAGTCTGGCGGGCGCGCGGAAGGCGGAAAGAACCGGTCTGATGCACGCCCGCTTTTTGAGGAGGAAGAAGCATGGGAACGTTTAAGGTAGGATTAATACGCGTATTGACGACAGAAGACCAGGACGTGCTGCAGGCACACGGTAAAGTAATCATGGAAAATTTCCCCGGTATTGAAGTGGAAACAAAATGCATTCCCGATCAATATGAAGGAATACATAGCGACGAATTATGTGAACTGGCCATTCCCAAAATCGTAGAGACAGCGAAAACATTTACGGACGTGGATATGTTTATCGTCAGCTGTGCAGACGATCCGGGCGTTGAAGAGATCAGAGAGGCGCTCCCGGGAATCCCGGTTACCGGCGGAGGTGAGACTACGGTGGCCCTGGCGTTAAAATATGGAGATAAAGTAGGCGTGCTGGGCATCACCGACTATGCACCGCAGGCTTATGAGAGGATGCTGGCCGGAAAGATGATACTCGGTAAGCCGGACGGAGTCGACAGCACGCTGGATCTGATGACGTCGGAAGGACGGGAGAATACCATCAAAAAAGGAATAGAACTGAAAGAGCAGGGCGCTCAGGTTATAGCGCTGGCGTGCACAGGTCTTGGCACAATAGGCGTAGCAAAAGAGCTGGAAGAAGCAACGGGACTGCCGGTGATAGACCCGGTCATAGCAGAAGGAATGTTTGCCTATTTCGAAAAAATCCGCAGAGGGGTCTGACCCCTTTGCAAAAGGGTCAGACCCCTCTGCAAAAGGGTCAGACCCCTCTGAAGTCCCCTGAAAATAAAGAGGTGCTGTTGACGACAGCACCTCTAATTTCATACAATCGATTATGACACGATCTCAGCATTTTTAATAATCGTTTTCTGTATAATATTCTGTACGTAATTCCCAATATGTTTTTTATCTTCCTTTTCCAACTGATCGGGATAAATTGGCTTTCCGTATTCGATCACGACATGGACTTTGCGAATCCTGGGAAATTGTTTTTCGAAGATGGCACATGTATTATTCATGGAAACTGGTACAATAGCACAGTTTGTTTTCGTAGCGATCTTAAAAGCACCGTCTTTAAACGGGAGCATACTTAGTTCTTCCCCATTATTGCGCGTTCCCTCCGGGAAGATACAGATCGAAATCCCCTTTTTTATGTAGTCGATCGCCTGTAGAATGGTCTTTAACCCCTCTTTTGGATTTTCGCGGTCCAGAAAGAGGCAATACAGATAGCGCATCCATGTAGAAAGCAGCGGGATGTGCTCCATCTCTTTCTTGGCAACGTATCCGGTCAGCCTTTTACAGCGGGAGTAGGTCAGCAGAATGTCAAAAAAACTACGGTGGTTTCCGATGAAAAGCACAGGTTCATCGGGAACATTCTCCTCGCCGATGACGGTGGTGCGGACGCTCGTCATTTTTAAGATAACTTTAAATGCCCACTGCACGAGCCGCAGAGAGCTATAGTCCCTTTTTTCACGGTTGAATTTGCCGATCACCCATTCCACGAAGAAGATCGGAATGGAAAGAATCAAAAATGTAACCAGGAAGATCACAATACAGATAAATCTAAACATCAGGAAATACCCTCTTTTCTGTTCTTGTCTATGCATTTCTCAAACCAGTGTTAACAAGTACCGGCTCCAGAATACCATGCCCTCCAATTATACAAAACCCTGCCCTAAAAAACAAGTAATGTACAGAATATAATTCTGTAAAAAGTTAGTTTGGTGTTACTATTCACAGTCGATTTAGCGTTCATTCTTTAGGAAGCTCGTAACAGAGCTTCTTTTTCTTTGCCATAATGCA
>NZ_WKZK01000044.1:0-41944 GCF_009680135.1 Eubacterium sp. BIOML-A2 | reverse complement strand
AAAGGCCCTCCTATGATTATTATTTTATCATAGAAGAACCTTTTGAAGTTATTTTACAGAAAAAGTTTCACACTTCCTTTTCTGCCATTTGGACAGATCTTCTTTTTGTTTTTCTTTGCGGATGACCTTTTCTGCAAGTTGGAATATTAGGCGGTGCAGCGGGGCACAGACGCAGGCTGTGATCAGTACCCCTGTTACCACCTTAAAAGATGTTGTTTTCAACTCGTTCCATATACTCCCCCAGGAATCCTTCAGGGCCAGGAATGCGGCCAGGAAAAGCAGCTTTCCGATGCGTTTCGATGAAGAACGTGTCTGCTCTTTCTTTTTATTTTCCTGCTTCAATAATATCCACCTTATTTCTCCCACAGCTCATCCGCTTTTTCTTTCCACTCCTTCGCGTACATCTCACATTTTCTGCAGAGATGCTCTACCGTCTCCGGGGACTGCATGTCAGTGGATCTGGCACCGGTTTTATTCACCATTTCCAACAGTTTCTCCGGGTTTTCAAGCATCGGGCATGGGCGGAGATGGTTTTCGTTGAATGGCTGCCCCTCTCTGTATGCCATGAAAAGCGGCTGTTGAAGCGCTTCTAAGAGGCTCGCCTCTTTGATGTTTGCGCTGGAATAATGGATAAATACGCATGGCTCCACATCTCCGTTTGGATTAATATGGCAGTAATTCCGACCTCCTGCGATGCATCCCCCTACGTATTCGCCGTCATTTTGGAAGTCGAATGCAAAGATCGGCTTTCCTCCCTCTACGGCCCTGATTTCACGGATTCTGTGATATATGTACTCCCGCTGTTCCTTTGTCGGCAAAAACTCCACTGCCGCGTCATTACCAACCGGCATATAATGAAAATACCATGCGTACCGGCACCCCTTTTCAATAATCATGTCCAGAAATTCATCGGATGTTACGGTCTCAATGTTTGCCCTTGTATAGCAGATCGAGGTTCCGAATATCTGGCCGTGCGCCTTTAGTTTATCCATTGCTTCCATAACCTGGTTAAATACACCGCTGCCTCTGCGGCCATCATTTACCTCCTCATAGCCTTCCAGGCTGATTGACAGGGACAGATTCCCGACCCGGTCCATCTCTTCGCAAAACGCCTCGTCCACAAGTGTGCCATTTGTAAATGCATGAAATGCACAGTCATTATGTTTTTCGCAGAGCCTGATGATATCTGCCTTCCTCACAAGAGGTTCCCCGCCGGTATACATATAAAAATAGATTCCGAGTTCTTTTCCCTGGGTAATGATACTGTCCAAATCCTCGTAAGTCAAGGACAGCGTGTGCCCATATTCTGCTGCCCAGCAGCCTGTACATTTCAGATTGCAGGCGCTGGTTGGATCCAGCAGGAGCAGCCATGGAATGTTGCACTGATATTTTTCCCTGCTTTCATGCATGATTTTCGTTCCGCTCAGCATGGCTTCGAATCCCAGGTTCATGGCCGTTGTTCGGATGACATTCGGGCTCACTTCATCTAAAATCCGGTTCACGTAAGTCATCCATTTTCCATCCTTGTCCCGGATGATTCTCCTTGCAGCATCATAACTTTCCGGTAGGAACCGGTCTTTTGCAAAGCTTTCCGTCAGATCAACCATTTTCAGAAAACTTTTCTCTCTGTCTTTATTGATGTGCTTCATTGCGGAATCAATCACCTTGCCAAATGCCGCCCGCTCTGCCTGATGTCTCAATTTTCCCATTTCCCATTTCCTCCTTTTTTTCTCGTTTGTCACTTATCATTTCTTCATTTTATTCCCCTTATCAGCAATTCAATTCCACCAATTAACAGAATGCATCCGCCCAGGGCCACTATTTTGTTTTTCGACTGGCACCCCATCCAATATCCTGCATAAATACCGAGAATCACACTGGCGGCTGTCACAATTCCGATGATGAAGACTGTATCCGTCAGGTTTGTTCTGAAAAGCCCAAATCCTATTCCTGCCAGAAATGCATCAACGCTCGTTATACATGCCCACACCGAAACCTGTTTCAGCTCTACGCCTTCCTCCTTGTGTTCGATGATCGTCTGATGTCTTTTGCCCTTAAGGATCATATACATGCCAAGGCACGCAAAGATAAGAACTGGAATGTATTTCCAGTGGGCTGCGGCCTTCTCTGCCGATGCTTTCAGAAGCGGAATATTCGTGATCATATTTCCAAGCAGAAGGCTCGCCATCTGCCATACGGTAAAAACACAGCTTATTTTAACTAATGCAGATTTACGAATCTCAGGCATCATCGCGCCTTTGTAAAGTGCATATGCAAATACATCCAGGGATAATCCGATTGAAATCATCAGGATTTCAAAAAGTACCAATATCCTCCTCTCCTTCCCTTTCGTCTGCTTACCTTTATTTTATCAATGGTTCTGAAATTTCATAAGATGCAGACTTCACTTAATGTATTTTTATTAGAACAATTTTTCGGAAATGTTCCTTATAAGCTACATATTTTCTAATTTGTAGCCCGCCGCTTCATTTTCTAACGGTGAATATGTTATAATATCAGTAAAGGAGTGGAGTTTTATGGAAGATAAAAAGGAATTAACAAAGGATTTACTGACCTCATCATTCAAAGAACTCATCATGCAGGTGCCTTTTGAAAAGATCACAATTAAAATGATAACAGACGGCGCGGGGGTCATCCGCCCGACATTTTATAAACATTTTCAGGATAAATACGAACTGCTTGAGTGGATTTTTGAAAAGAATATAAAAGAAAATATACAGGTGCTGATCGAGAATAATATGGAAGAAGATATGTTCCGGCTTCTATGCAGCTGCCTCGAAAAGGAAAGGGCCTTTTATAAAAAGCTGTACGCTATACAAGGCCCCAATTCCTTTGAGGAACTGATGTATCAATACGTATTTACTATATTTCTGGACTTACTGAACAGATATCCGCTGAAATCTCCCGACAAGCTGGCCGCTCTTTCTAAAGATGCCGTTGCGAGATTCTATGCTTTTGGCCTGACTGATTCCTTGAGGTACTGGATCCTGCATGATACCGAGTACACTTCTGAACAGCTCAATGAGGCCTACCATTACATTATCCGCTGTTCCATTCTGGATCTGCTCGAATATCCGGTACCATACCCCCCTGTCCCAATCAAAACCGGGCATGGTTCTTGATTCTAACGGACAGTTCCCGGGCGCAGTACCGGAACCTGCCTGCGTATAATTCTTTCATAACAGCCTTTTCCAACAGATCCAGCAGATATGAGACCTGTCTCTCTATAGTCTCCGCCGGCATATCCTGAAAGTAACCCTCCGTTTCACTCTGCCCCTCCCCGTCCAGTTCCAGGTCAAAAAGAGGCCTTTCTGTGATCATGCAGGCCAGCGCACGAAACAGTACGGGAAGGCATATATTATCCAAGTACAGCTCTTCGTAATCCGGGCAGGTGGATTCCAACAGATTTACGATGCCTGGCCTGTGAAAACTTCGGAGAAAACGCTGCTCGTACTCAATCTGACTTAGATAAGCCAGGATTAAATCCACCCCCTTTTTCCCGCACTCCATTTGAAAAACCGGATAGTCCAATGTCAGAATATGGTCCTGGGGTTGAAATACCGGATCATACCAGGTAAAAAACGCGGGCATACCGCTTACAATCGTCTCTCTGTAATTTTTGCATCCATAGTCGTCAAAGCCTTCAATAATATGGTGATATATCTCTTTGGCGCGGCCTGTCTTCTCCAGTACAATCCGGTACCCGGCCTCATAGGTGGACGCAGCCCCTGCCCGCTGCCCCTGAAGCATATATTCTGCAGGCTCTCCCGCCACTTCATTGATACAATAAACGACTGCTCCCATAAGCTGTTCCGCCGTTTTATAGGAAACAGAAGAACTTTCCTTTGATGTATAGCGTTCGGCCAGTTTTGCCACAACGGGCAGTAATTCTTCAATCTCATTGTGCATCCGTGAACCTCCTTCCACCGCTTTCCCCTTTACTCCCAGCACAGTTCCCTAAGCGCCTGCAGATACAATTCTTTGTCCCAGCGGGTCACCTCATCGAACTGTTCATACTCTCCGTTTCCGCCACTAGCCGTATATCCACGGTAGCCTGCACGGACTGCCGCAGTAAAGACTTCCAGACATGTTTCCTCCAGATAGTCCAGATCTCCTGCACAGACTGTCTCAAACTGTTCTCTCATAAAGGTCAGAACCTCATCATCTGTCATCTGATCCAGCGCAGCATTTTTGAATTCATAAAAAACATCCTGCAGCCGTTCCAGGCTGGACAGATAATTATGCTGGCTGATATACTGTGAATCACAGAATACATAAATCAGTTGATCCAATATTCCCCTCCCGAATTCCACCCTGCCATACTTTTTCAGGCTCTGATCCCTGCATTCTGCCAGCTCTTTGATATCCGCCTCCCTGAGCACGAGTCCGAAGCGCTCCGTCTTCTGATTCATTGCGGACAATAATGCCAGTTCCTCTTTCCTCTTTGTCAGTTCCAGAAGTTCTAAAATATTCGTTTCCATGACACCGCCCCTTTCCCAATTGATTTTTCATTATAAGGCCGCGCCGCAGACTTTACAAGACTTGAAAAAATACGCGTTTTGTGGTAATATAAGGGTAGAAAATGAGGCGGAAATCAAATTTCCGCCTCATTTTTATTGTATTTTCCTTTGTTCCACATATGTCGTTTAAATGGCAGATTATTCACTCTTCATCTGCCCCTTCAATGATATTCCAGATCAGTTCTCTGGCCGCTTCCACATCGCTCTCATCTGCAAAAATATCCTCGCCGAAGATGGAGTTTCCCGTATAGATATCCATGAGGCCTCCGCTGGCAATTCCCTGCCTGTACGCCTGGATATTATGCTGGCCCAAGATGTCCAGGATCATTTCTGCCTCTACTTTATCTCGTGCTGTACATACTTTTGTAACCTTCATTCCTTCCATACTGTTATCCTCCTTATTACACTGCAGATTCAGCTGCTGTCTGCCGGTACGTGCTTTGAATTATTTTCCCGGCTTTTTCCTAAGCTTCAGAGATATCTCCCTCCGGTCAGCCATGTTCTTAAACAGTTGTACTGCAATCGCCGCATTTTCCTTTAACGTGTTATCTTCATTCACGGCTCCCGATATCTGTTCCAGTACTGCTTTAATATCATCCAGTTCCAGAAGATTGACTGCCGTACAGAAAAAGCTCTTCCTCCGTCCGTCATTGTAATTTTTTAATAAAAACCGTAAAATTTCTATTTTTTCATCAAGCACAGATCTATAATAGTGTATTCCCCGCTCTTTAGCACATGCAAAATCTTCTCTGCTGCGTTTTGGCACAAAAGAATCAAATTCCTCCTCCAGATATCTGTCACAGGGATATGCACTGCACTGGCTGCAGTATTCTACATTCTCATGTTCCATGCTGCAGCGGATGATCTCACACGTGGGCCTGCCTTCTCCACCGCATCCAGTGCAGTGTGATTCCTCACTAATATGATACATGGGGCACAGCCCGCAGTTTAATCCGCAAAGAGAAAACTGGGGGTAAGGTCTTCTGTATTTCTGCATCTAAACCTCCCTGCTATGACCGGATCAGTACATTAAGACACATAATTATCAAAATATCCCTGCACAAGGATAACCGGAGTTCCCTTATCACCAGAACCGCTCGTCAGGTCACAAAGTGAGCCAATCAGATCTGTAAGCCTTCTTGGGGTTGTCCCCTGTGCCGCCATATCTCCCACCAGATCGTCTTTTTTCTCTTTGATGCGCTGAGAGATGGCCTCTTTTAATTCCTGTCCGGATAAATCTCTGAAATCATTATCCGCCAGGTATTTTAACTTCACCTCATTCGGCGTACCTTCCAGCCCCGGGGTATTCGCAACGGACACGCATGGGTCTGCAAGTTCCCAGATCTTTCCGACAGGATCTTTGAATGCTCCGTCGCCGTATACCATCACTTCCACATGTTTCCCTGTCTTATCAAGAATACACTTTTGGATTTCCAGAATCAGCTCACCGCATTCCTTTGTCCGCGGGAATAACTTGACAGATTCCTCGGTGGATTTATTAGATCCGAGAAGTCCGTATTTTTCATTGCAGCCGCTTCCGTTCACCGGAGAGTTCAGCAGATCGTCCATGCCGCAGACAATCTCCGCACCGTTTTCTTTGAGCAGCCTTTTTGTTCTCTCACGGCTATGTATATCACAGTTAATTACCTTTTTGGTATACTTAAGAATCTCCTGCGGATGGTTGGCGAAGATGACCTCCACTTCTGCGCCTTCATTTCTGATTAAATCGCTGTAATACTGCACGTAATCCACGCCCGTGAAACGGTGTTTGTTCTCACCGAACAGCTCCCTGTAGCGCTCCAGATCCAGGACATCACTGTAAGGATTCACGCCGGCCGCATCCAGCTTATCCTGGGATACCAACTCGTTCCCCACTTCGTCTGACGGGTAACTCAGCATCAGCACAACTTTTTTGGCGCCCCTTGCCATTCCCTTCAAGCAGATAGAGAAACGATTCCTTGACAGAATAGGCAGAATAATTCCGATAGTCTCCCCGCCAAGCTTATTTTTTACATCCTCTGCTATGTTATCAACGGATGCATAATTTCCCTGTGCTCTGGCCACTATGGATTCGGTGGCTGCTATAACATCTCTGTCACGGATCTCGAACCCTTCACTCTCGGCAGCTAAAAGTACGCTGTCTACGATAATATCTGCCAGGTTATCTCCCTCGCGTATAATGGGACAGCGAATTCCTCTTGAAACAGTTCCAACTCTTCTTTCCATAATATAGTCACTCCTTATAATTTTCTTTTAACTTTTATTATTTTATCATATTTTCATCAATTATACCATAAATAACAACATCTTTATTGTAGTTGGCAGGCTTCCATTTCGCGCTCCAGCATTCACTCCCCCCTCCCATAAATGCAAACTCACGTTTTTTTTACCTTTTCTCCCTAAAAAACTACTCTCTTCCGTCTCTTCCAAGTGTTAAACTTAACATAGATCATGTGGAAAAGAGGGATTTTTATGATAGGAATTGGAATTGATACCGGAGGCACTTATACGGATGCGGTTGTATATAATCTGGAAACGAATCAAATACTGGCATCTGCTAAGTCTCTGACAACGAAAGAAGATTTAAAAACAGGGATCCACAATGTACTGGAAAAACTTCCCGGTGACATGCTCTCCTCCTGCGGGGCGCTTTCTCTGTCTACAACACTCGCAACCAATGCATGCGTGGAAAACAGGGGCGGAAAAGGAAAGCTTGTCTTGATCGGGCTGGCTCGCCAGACGCTGGAATCTTCTTATCAGGATTACGGGATCGAATCGCTGGAGGACGTATATCTGCTCGAATGTGAACTGACTCCCAAGCCCTCTAAAAGCGTTCAGCCCGACTGGACTCAGTTTGCCAAAGACCTGCAAGACTTTGCCGGGGACTGTGACTGTATCAGTATTGTACAGCTCTTCGCAAAAGAGCATCACGGTAGTTATGAAAAAAGAGCGGCGGAAATAGTAAAATCGGTTCTTGATATTCCTGTGATTCTGGGACACGATCTGTTCCCCGACAGAAATATGTTACGAAGGGGCGCCGGGGCGTTGCTTAACGCGCGTCTGATCCCAGTCATCCATGAGTTCATGACCGCGGTAAAAGCAGTCTTTTTAAACCATGGGCTTTCTCTCCCGGTAGTGATTATGCGCAGCGACGGCAACCTGATGTCCGATGAGTACACCTGCCGGCACCCGGTGGAGACGCTTCTGTGCGGACCCGCGGCCAGCATTACGGGGGTTCAGCATCTCGTCTCGGAAGAAAACGCAGTCATCGTAGATATGGGAGGTACGACTACCGATATCGCCATCATTAAAGGCGGGGAACCACTGAGTGCTAACGACGGGATCCAGATCGGAGACTGGAAGACCTTTGTAAAGGGCCTTTATGTAGATACCTTTGCTCTGGGCGGCGATACCGCCGTACATTATAATTACGACGGCGGCCTTTTCCTTGAGAATTACCGGATCATGCCTCTGTGCATGCTCGCCTCCAACTATCCCGGCATCAAGGAACAACTGGCCGGACTGGATGCATATCCCGAGGGACATACTTTCCCGCTGTATGAATTCTTCGTGCTTATGAAAGATGTCTCTGTGCATGCGCAGTACACGGAGGACGAGCTGGCTCTCTGTGAAGCCTTGAAAAACGGGCCTCTGATGTACCCAAATGCGGCAAAGGCGATCGGAAAAGATATCTACGGACTAAAAACTGCCCGTCTTGAGGAGGACGGCATTCTATTAAGATCCGGTCTGACACCAACTGACGTGATGCATATATGTGGGGATTTTGCAGCCTTTGACAAAGATGCCTCCCTGGCCGGCGCGGAATTTATTGCAAAATACGCCCATATCTCCAAGGAAGAACTTTGCCGGAAAATTTATGATATGGTGGAGGAAAAGCTCTACTGTAATCTGATCCGTATTCTGATGGACACGGAATTAGAGGGATTAAAACATACGATGTCCGATTCACAGATAGAAACGCTGATCCATATCAGCTACGCACAATTGAAATCAGGAAACGGCGCTTTCTTTTCAGCCCGCTTTTCTACAAAGGCTGTTCTGGTCGGCGTCGGAGCTCCTACACACATTTTTCTGCCCGCTGTGGCAAGACTGCTCGGCACGAAAGCCGTGATCCCGCCCCACGCCTCCGTGGCAAATGCGATCGGTGCGATTGTTGGCAATATATCAGCCACCGCCACCGCCGAAGTAAAGCCCGCCTACGAGGAGGAAGAAATGAACGGGTTCCATGTCACAACTGCTTCCGAATCTGTCTTTTTTGAAGAGTATGAGGATGCGCTAAAGTATGCTAAGGAAGCCTCCAAGGCAATGGCAATGGAGATTGCCAGAACCCAGGGCGCCATCGGGCCACTGACCACTTCCCGCCGCATAGAACGAAAAGAAGCCGCAATCAGCGCCAATCCGCTCCTGCTCTATGAACTCGTACGCACAACTGCAACAGGAAAGGCCATTTAGGCTTTTCCTGTTCTGTTGTAACAGTGCAGTTAAGCCCGGACCGAAGCGGAGCGGAGACCTGTATGCCTGCAACCTCTATGCTTTCGTACGGTCTGCGCAGTAAATGCGCAGACATGTCTGAAATATTACTTCTTTTTACTTTTTTGATATTTTTCTTGCAATTTCTAACCATATTCTTAGGAAAGTGTGTTACACTTATGATACTAAAAATTAGTGAAACGGAGGCTTACGAATGGCACCTTTATTATATTCCATCGTTTCGGAAGATACACTGCACTCCATGGTAGACACATTTTATGCCTGTATGAGGCTTCCTATCCAGGTTATCGACGAACATGGGGAGTTTTTGGCTGTAAGCGGACAGATGTCCAGCTTCTGCCGCTGTTTCCAGGACTATCTTCCCCCCAACGAAAGCTGCGAAAAAATGCATATATCAGCCAGTAAAAAAGCGATCACCCTTGGCGAGCCTTACATATTCTCCTGTCATGCTGAATTGAATCACATCGTGTTCCCTCTGATCAGCAAAAAGACATTCCTCGGCTCTATCCTGGTAGGGCCGTTTTTGATGGATTCCCCGGACTCCATCCTGATCTCGGACATTGCCAGGAAGTACAATATTCCAACCGATGAGGCCCTGGAGTTATACGATGAAACGGGCAATATTCCCGTTGTCTCACCCTCCATGGTCAATCATATCAGCCACCTCTTATATTATCTGTTTGCCAACCTGATCGACGACAGTAAAGAAGAGCTCAAACAAAATAACCAAAAACTGCTCCAGCAGTCCAGGATCAATGAATCCATACAGCGTTACAAGGCCGAAAATATCAGTACTGCTTCCTATCCTTATGAAAAGGAAAAGGATCTGATCGCAAAGGTAAAGGTAGGCAATGTGCACGAGGCCAATGCGATACTCAACGACCTGCTCGGCTATGTGCTGTTCTCGGAGGGAAACAGCATCGAGATCGTGAAGTCAAGGGCTATTGAGCTGTGTTCTCTGCTTTCCAGGGCGGCAATTGAGAGTGGTGCTCCTACTGATAACATTTTAAAATTGAATAACCATTTTTTGAAAAACCTGCAGCAGATTACCACCATGGATACGCTTTGTTTGAAACTGCAGGAGATTGTAGAGGCCTTTTCTGAAAGTATGTTTAACTACATTCCTTCCAAAAACAGTGAACTCGTTAAAAAATCCATGCTTTATATATCGGAACATTTTAACGAACCTATTACCTTGGAAGATGTTGCCTCCCACGTTCATCTCCATCCGTCTTATTTTTCTACCATGTTCAAGCAGTCCACCGGCTCTTCCTTCAAAGAGTATCTGAACATGGTGCGTATAGAGGAAAGCAAACGCCTGCTTTCCAATACGGATTTTTCAATCATTGATATCGCCGTGGCTGTAGGTTTTGAGGACCAGAGTTACTTTTCCAAAGTGTTTAAGAAGTATACCGGACTGACGCCTAAGCAGTACCGGTAGCAATTTCATTTTCCAATATTGATATTTTTTTTTAAATAAGCTTAAAAAGAGCCAAAAAACAGAATATTTTTCATAAAAACCTCCCCGCAGTTCTTCTATACTTGAGTCATCAAATACAAATAAAAAGAAGAGAGCCAGGAGGTAATATTTTATGAAATTGAATATGAAACAGTGGATCGCAGATACAATCAATACACCGGTTAAAAAGGCAATGCCGGTATTATCATTCCCTGCCATCAGTTAATGGACATAACGGTAAAGGATCTGATCTCCAGCAGTGATCTGCAGGCACGGGGTATGCAGCTGGTTGCAGAAAACACAGACGCCGCCGCTTCTGTCAGCCTGATGGATGTGTCCGAGGCAATGATTTACTGCTATGAGGAACCGGATATGGTACATACCGTTCTGGAAAAAGTCACGAAATTCATCATTAACTACTGTACAGAATACAAACGTGTAGGCGCTAACGGTATTGTTCTGGCTGAGCCTCTTGCCGGACTGCTCTCCCCAGCGCTTGCCGAAGAATTTTCAGCAGATTATGTAAAACAAATTGTTGATGCCGTTCAGGATGACGAATTCATCATTGTATACCATAACTGCGGAAACTGCACGATACAGCAGATCGACTCAATTATCGCAACCGGATGCCCGCTGCTTCACTTTGGCAATGCGATCAGCATGGCAGAAATGATGCCGCATATCCCTGCTCATATCGCTGCTGCCGGCAACGTATATCCTGCTTCTCAGTTCAGAAACGGAACGGTGGAGTCCATCAAAATAGAGACGAAAGCCGTTATGGAAGCATGCTGTAAGTATCCAAACTTTGTAATATCTTCAGGATGCGACATCCCTCCGCTTTCAAAATGGGAGAATATACATGCATTCTTCGAAGCTGTCAATGAATTTTATGCAAACTAAAGCGAAAGGAAGAAAACGGCTTAACCGGCCGCTTTCTTCCTTTTTGTTTCCCACTTTTGCTTTTTCATTCCGGAATCAAAATCTTATCATTGTATTTTCTCTGACCACCGCATAAGTGATCCCGTCCAGCTTAATCTTCGGCTGTATCATGACGCCTTCGGGCGCATATTTTCTGGCAGCCCGCTCACAGACATTATCCACTCCGGTGATCTTTTCTACGAACTCAGAATGAGAACTGACGGCTTCGATTTCCTGCAGTTCGTCAGCTGAATACGTTGCGAAGGGAACCCGGCACTCTTGTGCAAGCTCCAGCAGTCCTGCCTCGTCCCTTTTCAGGTCAATGCTTGCAAGGGCCTGGATCTGGCAGAGGGATACGCCCAGCTCTTTTAGGAGGACTTCCAGCTTTTCCTTCAGCCTGGCCCCGGGGGTTCCTCTTCTGCATCCGACCCCTGCCACAAGATTCCTGGGCGGAAGAAACAGGATGTTTTTCCCCTCTTTTATCTCTGTCCCTGCATCTGCCACCGCAATCCCCAGCGGCAGTCTGCTCAGCTCTTCCAGGCAACGGCAGACACACAGTTCCTCCGGCATCCTGCCCTCCACTGGATAAGCACTGTAAAACCCGATCTTCTTTCCCTCCAGTACAGCTGCGGAAATCTCCTTTGCAAGCCTGCGGCTCCCGATGTGCAGATGGTTTTCTTTTGCAAATACATCCACAGCAAACTTATTCTGTACATCGGTTGCTGTTGTAACTACCGGTACTGCCCCCGTCTGCTCTGCGATCAGCATTGCCAGTCTGACAGCTCCGCCTACGTGGCCCGAAAGAAGCGGAATGACAAATCCGCCTTTTTCATCCATAGAGAGCACGGCCGAATCCCGGTACTTATCCGCCACCCATGGAGCAATATAGCGGATTGCAATTCCTGCCGCCCCGATGAACAGAAAGGAGCAGCTCCCCCATCGCACCCCAATCCATTGTTTTAGATCTTGATCCATCGGATTCATACCGAATCCTGCGGCAAAACGTTTCGTTGTATAACTTACGCACTCGTAACCTGCCTTTGCCAGCAGCGCATTCAATTTTCTGTTCAGCCTGCACCCTTCCTCCGTAAAACTGAATATGACAATCGGTTTCTCTTCTTTTCCTTTATTTTCCATATATATCTCCCCCGAGAACTACAAAAAACTGATCTGGTACCCGCTGTCCTTAAGTACGCCAAGCGCCTTTTGTAAATTCCTACTCTTAGTCAGTATATAGTCTGTATTGTACGTTGATACCGCAAATATTCCGATCTTATGCCCTGCCAGCAGGCCTGCGATCTTAGAAAGTATCCCGGTCAGGGAAAAGTCCAGGGTTCCCTGGATGCGGAAAGCACGCCAGCCATTGTCGCAGGCAGCCGCATTGGACGGGACATACTGTGAACTGCAGACCAGGGAATTCTCCTCATCCGTTTTTCCAATAAAACAAAATTCATCCTTCATATTCACCTCTGACAGATCTGTTACCCTGCACACAGAAAACTCCTGCCTCAGCACCTCTATTATCATATGGCATTCCCTCCTGCCTCTTCTTTGATAAAATGGCGCAGGTAATGCCTGCATTACCCGCGCCGAATCTTCCCAATTACTTCTGCACAATATTTATAATCCTTCCGGGCACGTAGATTTCTTTTACAATCGTCCCCGTCAGTTTATCCGCAACCGCTTCTTTCCCGGCTGCTATGGCCGTATCTTTGTCTGCATCCGCCGCAATTGTTACAACGGCTCTTGTCTTTCCGTTGATCTGAACGGCAACTTCGATCTCATCGTCCTTCATCTTGGACTCATCGTATGACGGCCATCCTGCTTTGAATACCGTATCCGTATGCCCCAGCTGTTCCCACATCTCCTCCGCAAAATGCGGTGCAAACGGCGCGAGAAGTACTGCAATGTTTTCCAGTGTCTCCTGATCAATTCCGCCCTCTTTCTTAGCGATCTCGATCAACTTGTTATTATGCTCCATAAAGCCGGAGATTACCGTATTCAGGCTGAATGACTCCAGACGGGTCGTGATGTCATAGACCAGCCTGTTGCGCTGCTTGATCATTTCCTTCGTTGCTTTGATATCTTTGCCGCAGCTGTCCATGAGCAGATTCCAGAGGCGCTTCAGGAAACGGTTGACGCCGTCGATTCCGCGGTCATCCCACTCCGCGTCCAGCTCCGGAGGGCCTACGAAGAGCTCATACATTCTCAGGGAATCACATCCGTAATCTCTTACCAGGTCATCCGGTGAGACTACATTTCCCTTGGACTTGCTCATCTTAACGCCGTTCTTTCCGGTGATCATACCCTGGTTGAATAGTTTCTGGAACGGCTCATCAAAATCAATGGCCCCTATATCGCACAGGAACTTTGTGTAGAAGCGTGAATACAGCAAATGCAGTACCGCATGCTCAACGCCGCCGATATACATGTCTACGGGGAGCATCTCATCCGCTTTTTCTCTGGATACCAGTTCGTTCTGATTATGGCTGTCTACATAGCGCAGGAAATACCAGGAGGATCCTGCCCACTGCGGCATCGTATTGGTTTCGCGCTTTGCAGGCTTTCCACAGACCGGACAGGTACAGTTTACCCAGTCTGCGATTCCGGCAAGCGGTGACTCGCCTGTTCCTGTCGGCTCATAGGATTCTACATCCGGCAGGCGAAGCGGAAGCTCTTCTTCCGGAACCGGAACGGCTCCGCAGTCCGGACAGTGGATAATCGGAATTGGCTCTCCCCAGTAACGCTGGCGGGAGAATACCCAGTCGCGCAGCTTGTAGTTTACCGTTGCATGGCCGATTCCCCTTTTTTCAATCATATGCGGCGCCTCTTTTTTAAGCACAGCAGATTCCATGCCGTTCCACTCGCCAGAATTGATCATAGTGCCGGCAGCATCCGTGTAGGCCTCTGTCATGTGTTCAATCTCTACGCCGTCTTTTGCAATAACCTGCACGATCGGAAGATCAAATTTCTTTGCAAACTCAAAGTCACGGTCATCATGCGCCGGTACACACATAATGGCTCCTGTTCCATAATCTGCAAGTACATAGTCAGACAGCCAGATCGGTGTCTTTTCTCCGTTCAGAGGATTGATGGCATAACTCCCTGTAAATACCCCCGTCTTTTCCTTATCCTGCAGACGGTCTACATTGGACTTCATAGACGCATCGTAAATATACTTTTCTACCGCCTCTTTTGTCTCCGGTACGGCCAGCGATGCCGCCAGTTCATGCTCCGGAGCCAGCACCATGAAGGTGGCTCCATATAAAGTATCTGGTCTAGTCGTGTAGACCGTGATCTTCTCTTCTCTTCCGTCAACCGGAAAATCCACTTCCGCCCCGTAGGATTTACCGATCCAGTCGGACTGCATCTTCTTCACCTTCTCCGGCCAGTCCAGCTTGTCCAGGTCGTTCAGGAGGCGTTCCGCATAAGCAGTAATTTTCAGCATCCACTGGCGCAGATTTTTCTTGGTCACATCCGTACCGCAGCGCTCGCATTTTCCATTCACAACTTCCTCATTTGCCAGGCCGGTCTTACAGGAGGGACACCAGTTAATCGGGAATTCCTTCTCATATGCAAGACCTTCTTTAAACATCTTTACAAAGATCCACTGGGTCCATTTATAGAACTCCGGATCTGTTGTATTCACTTCCATATCCCAGTCATAGAGCGCAGCGATCTCATCGATCTGGCGTTTGATGTTAGCCACATTCTCAGCTGTGGATTTTGCCGGATGAACGCCCATCTTGATGGCATAGTTTTCCGCCGGAAGGCCGAAGGCATCCCATCCCATCGGATGCACAATATAATGGCCCTGCAGCAGTTTATAGCGGCTCCAGACATCGGAGATCACATAACCTCTCCAATGGCCTACATGAAGACCGTTTCCCGAAGGGTACGGGAACATATCCAGGCAGTAATACTTCTGCTTCTTATTCCCGTCATCGTCTACCTTGGGATTCACCGGGTTCTCCGCCCACTTCTCCCTCCACTTCTTCTCAATTGCTTTGTGATTGTACACAATCTTAGACATTACAATATCCTCCTACATTCAACACTTTATAAAAAGCCTTTTCATCTCATTAAGAGACGAAAAGGCTTTGACTTCCGTGGTACCACTCTCATTCACCCGGCAGCTCCCGGATGCACTCATTTCTTCTGTAACGGGAAGTCCCGCTTTTATCTACTGCTGTTTCAATAAAAGAACTCCGAGGCGAGTTGGGAGTTTACGCTTCTGCCTCACACCTTCCGGCAGTTCTCTGAAAACGATAGGCTCTTAGTACTCCTCATCCCAGTTTCTGCAATATTCTTATTTATTATAGGAAGAATGTTAAAATAAGTCAAGTAGTTTTCTCCCTGATTTCATAATTTGTTGCACCTGCGAATACTTTTCACGCCCGTTTACCATCTAAAACGGAGATGGCGTCTGCCTTTTCCGGTTATAGCGGTCGGCCGCGCCCCCCGCCCATAGGGAAACAAAAACCTGAGGTACCAGTGTCGCGATCGTTGCAGCCGTAATCCATGCCCCGGAAGACGTTTTCAGTGTTGATGTGGGTATTAAAATCTATTTCATCCCCATTTGTTTCAGCCTGGCAAAGTAATCCCTGCTCTCCGCGGCAACTACTCCGCTCAGTGAAATCAGAGCTACGAGGTTCGGAAGCGCCATCAATGCGTTAAAAATATCTGCAATATTCCAGACAGCCTCCACCGTCATATAAGGTCCGATAAAGATTGCAAGGATATACAGCCACCTGTAAGTTTTCACCGCCTTCATATTTCTGTTTGACAAATATTCCAGGCAGCGTTCTCCGTAATAGTTCCACCCCAGTATCGTAGTGAAAGCAAAAAACACAAGGCACAGCATCAGGGCAAAGGATGCCACAGCCGGCGGAAACGGCAGTCCCTGCTGGAAAGCAGCTGTCGTAATCTCCACCCCTTCCAGTCCCGTATTCCACGTCCCCGCAATCACGATAGATAATCCGGTCATGGTACAGATTACGATCGTATCAATAAAAGTCCCCGTCATGGACACCAATCCCTGGCGCGCAGGCTCTTTTGTCTGAGCAGCTGCGGCAGCGATCGGGGCGCTTCCCAGGCCAGCCTCATTCGAAAAGATCCCCCTTGCAATCCCTTTCTGCATGGCAATCATCATTGTTCCCATCACACCGCCAGCAAGTGCGCTGCCGGAAAATGCGGATTTAACAATCAGCGCAATCGCTCCCGGAATTGCCGGTATATGAGTCAGCAGGATGATCAGCGCCAACAGTACATAGAGAACCGCCATGAACGGCACAACAATCTCCGATACCTTTGCAATACGCTTAATTCCTCCAATCACAACCAGCCCCACACAGAAGGTCAGGATAATTCCCGTAATCACGGTTGCCCATGAGTATGTACCGCCGAACATATTAACCGTGTTGGCGAGATCCGGATCAAAGAAATTCTTCACGGCAGAGGCGATCCCGTTAACCTGCGTAAATGTACCAATTCCGAACAGGCCGACACCTGCTCCAAAAAAGGCGAAAATCTTTGCAAGCCACCGCCAGTTCTTCCCCATTCCATTTTCTATGTAATAGAAAGGACCGCCCAACACATGCCCTTCTTCATCAATAGTACGGTACTTAATAGAGAGAAGCCCCTCTGCATATTTCGTCGCCATACCAAAAAAAGCAGCAACAATCATCCAGAATAAAGCCCCCGGCCCGCCAGCAGCAATCGCCGTAGCTACACCGACAATATTCCCTGTCCCGATTGTAGCAGAAAGCGCAGTACAAAGCGCTCCAAAACTCGTTACTTCTCCACGTCCATCTTCTTCATTTTTCACCATGAATTTCAGCGCCTTGCCCAGATGCCTGATCTGAAGGCCCTTCAAACGAACTGATAAATAGATTCCTGTCACCAGGATAAGAATGATCAATGGAAGCCCCCACACGGCATCATCGACCCACTTGATAAAACTGTTGATCTGACTAAACATAATATTACTCCTCCATCCTTTTGCCTGAGAGATTTACAGCACACGCTGCGTACACCTTCGGCGCTCTTAAAACAAGAGACTCTCCTGAGTTGTCGTGTCTTAACACGCAATTTGAAGCATATCACCAAATCCTCACCATTTCAAGTACTTTTTGAGGAATCAGCGTGCATCATCTGTCACTCGATCCACCTACTCCGTCTGGCCCCCCATCCGGGATAGGGACGCCTTCAGCTTTGATGTTCCAGCTCTTGAGAACCGGGGTGTCCCCATACCAGCCACCACAATCTCCCTACCCCAAAGCCACATCTAATATCATCATAAGGGTAAATCCGATTGCCACCCCCACTGTGCTGATGTTTGTATGCGGTTCTGCCTGTGCTTCCGGTATCAGTTCTTCTACGACAACATAAATCATCGCTCCCGCCGCGAATGCGAGCAGATACGGGAGAATTGGCACGACAAGACCTGTCAGAAGGATTGTTATGACCGCCGCAATCGGTTCCACTACACCCGACAAAGTGCCGTAGAGGAAGGAACGGCCTTTTGATACTCCTTCACTCCGCAGCGGCATGGATATAATGGCGCCCTCTGGGAAGTTCTGGATTGCGATACCGACTGACAGGGCAAATGCACCGGCAAGTGATATGGTTGTGTTCCCGGATACTGCCCCGGCAAACGTTACTCCTACGGCCATTCCCTCCGGTATGTTGTGCAGCGTTACCGCAAGGACGAGCATGGTTGACTTTTTCAGGCTGGATTTTACTCCCTCCGGCTCGTCTCCATTGAGATGCATATGCGGCGTCACGGTATCCAGAAGGAGCAAAAAGCCCATCCCAAGCAAAAAGCCTGCCGCAGCAGGCAGCCAGGGCCGTGAGCCGTTCTCCTCCGCCATCTCTATGGCCGGGATCAATAGGGACCACACAGAAGCGGCTATCATAACACCTGAGGCAAAGCCAAGCAGCGCCTTCTGTAGTTTTTCATTCATTTCCTTACGCATAAAGAATACCATGGCTGAGCCAAGGGTGGTTCCTGCAAAAGGAATCAGTATTCCAAGCAGCATGTTCTGATTCATGTTCTTTCCCCCATTCATCTTATAGTTTCATACGTATGAAACTATCTTATGCATGGAGTGGACGATTTGTCAATGAAATCTATGTAAGTTCTGCAAGTTCTCTTCCTGCTTTCTCGCAAGCTTCTATTGCTTCTCCATCCGGTGCCTCATTGGCAATGATGCCTTCTGCACGCACCAGCTCAGCTCCGGCTGCCTTCATTCTTTCTGCCCAGTTCCGCATCCATTCGCCGTCGCCCCATCCATAGGAGCCAAATAATAAAATATGCTTACCGGATACAAGTGTTTCCAGTGACTCCACAAACGGCTCCATCTCGTTCTCCTCCAATTCTTCTGCCCCCATCGACGGGCAGCCCAGCGCAAATGCATGCTCAGACGCTATTTCAACCGCATCTGCCGCACTTGCCTCAATCAGCCTTGCGTTCTTTCCCGCCGCTTCTATTCCTCTGGCAACCGCCTCTGCCATTGCCTGTGTATTGCCGGTTCCGCTCCAGTAGACAACTGATACATTCATGGTTTTAATCCTCCTTATTACGCGCGATATCTTTTATGCTCTTTCCTGTTAAAAATTCGTTGACCGCACATACTTTTGCCTGGTCATATTCCTTGAAAATCATTTTCGCGGCCATCGGATTGCTGTAAACCTTCCAATAGCCCAGGAACAGATATTCTCTTCCTGCATTGCGGATAAACCCCTGTACATCCTCCACGGGATATCCAAAAAAGATTCCGATCTCATGCGGATATCCGATCTCCTCCCTTGAAAATAAAGCCGTGCGGCAGGACAGCCTTTCCAACATCTCGTCCAGCCCCATTTCAATGTAACCGAATTCCCGGATAAAGCTTCTGATCCCTACCCGGTTCAGATACTCGGATAACTCTTTATCACGGTAAAACAAAACCAGGCATCTCCCCTCTGCTGCCGACAGCCTGCGGTAAGATATTCCTGACCCGCCCAAGATATTATACAGCTCATCATACATAGAGTCCTCCATTGTAATTCCGCAGGACACCTTTTTCCCCTTTAGAAACGGTGCACACTGAAGTACAATCTGAAACCGCAGCTTTAAACGTATATCCTCATGTTTTAGAAAATAAGACAGCACTTCTGCAGGCATAGCACTCTCCCTTCAAATGATTGTGATTCTCAATTAAATGAATTTTACCACACTTCTGTCAGCTATTCAATTCCACCTTATGATAACTATTCTCATTTAATTCAAAGCAATTCTGTACTTTTTCCTTCCCCTGTTTTATATGGTGAACCCTTTCGATAAAGTTGGAATTTATCCTTTTTTTAGTTGTTACCACCCGTACTTTAGTGTATAATGAATTAAAGACATTTGAGCATTGAGAGGTCTCAAAAAAACATACAAAAAGGAGAGATTCGCCATGGTAAATTTAATAACAGGCCCGAAAGGCAGCGGCAAAACTAAGCAGATGATCGAACTTGCAAACGAGAAGGTGAAAACTTCCAATGGAAACGTAGTATTAATCAAAAAGAGCCATCGTGATACATACATCGTGGACTTTCAGGTTCGCGCAATCTGTATGGCAGATTACAGAGATATTCAAACGCTGGATGAATTTATCGGATTTATATACGGCATGGTAGCCGGTAACCACGACATTGAAACCATTTTCATTGACGGAGTATTAAAACAGGCAGATATTTCCATTGACAACCTGTCAAAATTCCTCGAAAAACTGAACAAAATTTCAAAAGAAAATAATATTGAATTTATTATCAGTGTCAGCGCTGAGAGAAAAGATATACCAAACATTGATTCACCGGATTATGCCGTTCTGAATTAATGAGACCAAAAAGGGTGTATCTGCGGATCTCGACCTGCCTGGTACACCCTTTTATTTTAACCTGTTTTCTCATTTCCATCCTAAGAAAATTATGCCCTGTTTTCCTCACATCCGGGCAGTCACATTTTTTCAAGAATCCCAATCGATCGAATCGAATATTTGATAACTGAATTCTGTGCATAGATCTTTATTTTAACGGGCTGATTCGGTAAAACGCGCTGTTTAAAAGAACAGCGGATATGAGTACGTCCATCATATCCGCTGCTTACTCTTAGTGAAGCGCTTTTATTCCTGTGCTGTGCCTTCCTCAGCCTGCGCTGTATCGTCCTGCTGCCCGTTGTCTGCATTTTCCCCGTCGGAAGACGGTGATGTCTTCTGCAGTTCTTCTCCGTTGAAAGAAAGAACTGTATTGGTCGTATCGCCCTCTTTATACTCCACAGTTACTTCCTGCCCTACTTCATATTTTATAATATCTATGAAGTCCACTACTGACACATCAAAGATCTCATCTGAGCCCTCCAGCATTACGTAGTAGTGAGAATTACCGTCAATAACTCCCTGCGCTATTTTTGTAATCTTCGCAGTAATTGTCTCAATCTCACGGGTATCTTTTTCAACCTCTTTGATTCCGTTTTCATACATCAGGTTCGTATAAGCAGCCTCGCACGAGCTTACTGTATCTCCGATTGCCACAATCTGATATTTCTGTACGTTCACCATCGCATATTTTTTAACCAGCCCCGCATCATCTTTAAGGGCGATAAAATAAGTCGGTTCTCCGGAAATATTCAAAAGCAGCGGGAAGGTTGCCTTATACTTCAGGTTCTGTACCTGTCCTTCCGCCGAGGACATTGCAGAGTCTTCTGTTGCTCCCTCAATGCCATAAAACTTTGTCTCCATTGTCCGCTGGTTCATCAGAACAAATCCTACATTGGACTGGTCACCGCTGACAGAAGTCACGCCGGTGTATACCCACACGTCATCGTCGATTGCAAGATAATTGTAACCGGTTGTTGTCTTCAGACAGTCCTTTTGCCCCAGGATGCTGTTAAAATAGCCATGCTTCAATGATCCGTAATAGTCATACAGTTCCACAAGCAGATCAGCCGAGTAAGCCCTGTCTATCCATTCCGGCGCATCTTCTATCTTATAGTCCTTTGTCTCTCCCGTAATGGCATTGCACAACACTACGCGGCCTATGGTGGTTCCACCGAAAAGGCCGATGTTAAACTTCTTCACCGGGCAGATCCAGTATGGAACTCCGTCATCGTCAATTTCAAAACTGAGGTCATTAAAAATATACGTCGGATACTTAAATCTAAGATGGCGGTAAATATTTCTGTTAAAGTGGTCGCTTGTCGTATACTTCATGCCCTCTTTCAGCTTCACAAGTTCCGTATTCTGCGTTGCCATATCAATTTTTATATATGCCGGTATCCCTTCCTTCTGGTTTGTAAGCCATTTGATCACGCTCGCATAACGCAGCGGTGAAACTCTGACCGGCTGATCCTGGTAATTAATCTGGCTGTACAGATCATCCACCTCGAACTGAGATACCATGTCCACCATGCTGCCCATTTTACGGTTACCGAGGATTGCAGCAGAATCCCTGTCCAGAAGCGGAATCTGTTCAAAAGACAATTCCTCGATATCTTTCGTGAACTCACCGTCTTTTACATCCAGAAGTTTCTGATACTTCTTCGCATTTACAATTGGTGAAGATAGCAATGTGCCAATCAAATAAGCCGCTACCACTACCACCAGGATTCCCAAAATAACTTTTACGCCTTTCGAGTTTTTCAGTTCATACCGGTTAAGCTTCTTCCTTCTGATGTAAATCAAGGCAGCAATAATAACAATCACTATAAAAAACATCCAGAAATCTGAGGAGTGGATATTGATTGCCGGCAGCGTTACATAATAATAAATCGCAGCAAGCAATATGATTCCTATCACAGCCAACACTTTTACTTTCCCTTTTTTCATACATTACCCTTTCTGTCTTTCTTCCTTAAGTCTTTAAGTACTCTCCGGCATGTTGCCAAAGTTCTGTCAGTTTCCGAGATTTATTAGAACCTCCTTCTCCACAGATCCGGAGAAAGAAGCAGAAGATACGGGAATATCTCCAATCTTCCTATCAGCATATCCAGGCAGAACACAATTTTGGACAGAGGTGAAAAGCCAGAAAAGTTTTCAATCGGCCCCACCTGCGCCAGCCCAGGCCCCACATTATTCAGCGTTGTCAATACGGAACTGAATGTTGTCGTAAAATCGTAGTCATTGATGGAAACCAGCAATACAGATAACATCATTATCAGGATATAACAAATAAAGTAAATATATACGCCGTGCATGGTATCTCTTCCCACTTTTTTTCCGTTTATCTGCACAATCGTAACGGACTTGGGATGCAGCATTCTTCTGATCTCCTGCTTTACGCTCTTCATTAATATCAGAAAACGAGATACCTTTATCCCCCCTCCTGTAGAACCTGCACAGGCTCCGATCACCATCAGTCCCAGCAGGATTACCTTTGACAATTCGGGCCACTGGTCAAAATTGGCCGTACAGAATCCCGTCGTCGTAATGATCGCCCCTACCTGGAAGGAGGCATATCGAAATGCATGCAAAATATTGCCGTACATCCCCATGATATTCAGCGTAATAACCGCCATGGAGGCAAGAATTATGCCCAGATATCCACGGAGTTCTTCATTTTTCAGCGCGGCCTTCCAATTTTTCAGACGCAGCAGGAAATAGATATTGAAGTTCACTCCAAACAGAATCATAAATACCGTGATCACTCCGTCAATATATGCACTGTCGTAATAGGCAATACTTGCATTTCTATTTGAAAATCCGCCCGTTCCAGCCGTACTGAATGAATGGATCAGCGCATCATAAAAGCTCATGCCGCCAAAAAGCAGAAAAACTACTTCCGCTGCGGTCAGCACAAAGTACATGGAGTACAAAATCTTAGCCGTGCTTCTCGCCTTTGGCACAAGCTTGTCAGCCTCCGGCCCCGGCACTTCCGCACGCATCAGATGCATAGAACTCTCATCATCCAGAGAAGTCAGCATCATAACGAAAACCAGCACTCCCATTCCGCCAATCCAGTGCGTCAGGCTCCGCCAAAAAGCCATTCCCATCGGCAGGGCCTCAATATTTGTCAATATGGTTGACCCTGTTGTAGTAAAACCGGACACGGTTTCAAAAAATGCGTCCAGATAATTCGGTATGCACCCTGATATGAAAAACGGCAACGCGCCGAATAATGACCATAATATCCAGGCGGAACCCACGATAACAAGTCCTTCTTTGCCGTAAATCAGCTTGTTGCCCGGTTTTTTCCGCCCAAATATCAGGAATATGATGAGAAGTACTGCACTTACCATCAAAAATGATAATCCGCTTTTTTCCCCATATAAAAAAGCAACCGCTGCCGGAAGCAGGAGAAGCGCACCTTCCACCCCCAGCATCTTACCTATTATGAAAGTTGTCATTCTATAATTCATCGATCTGCACCTACAGCAAAATATCCTGGATATCCTGGATATGTTTTTCCATTGTAATGATAATAACGCTGTCTCCTACCTGAATGCAGTCATCACCGTTAGGTATAATAATTTTGCGCTTTCTCGCAATGCATGCAATCAGATTGTTCACCTTCAGTGACAGATCCTTTAATGGAATGCCCGTATAGTTTGTCTGAGATTTCACTATAAATTCGAGAGCCTCCACTTTTCCGTCGACCAATTGGTACATCGTTTCCACATTCGCGCTTCCCTGAGAGTTCCTGCGGGCACGCACGTAGCTGAGAATTGCATCCGCCGTAGCAGCCTTGGCTGACACGATACTGTCGATGCCAAATTCCTGTATCATTCTGGCTCTTCTGTCTTCATTTACCTTGACAATAATCTTGGAAACACCTTGGCTCTTTGCAAAGAGCGACATAATGATATTTTCTTCATCCATCCCCGTCAGGGCGATCAGTGCATCCGCATCCTGTATCCCCTCTTCGATCAGAAGATCATGGTCGGTAGCGTCCCCGTTTATCACCGTCGCCTTGGGAAGAAGTTCACACAGGTTTTCACATTTCTTTTCGTCTATTTCAATGATCTTAACCTGCATCCCAATCTTGCAGAGCTGTGTGGAAAGGTAGTAGCTGACGCGCCCACCGCCACAGATAATTACCTTTTTAATCTTTTCTTTTCTCTGACCCAGCAGTTTGAAGAACAGCTCAATCTCCATGTGAGAAGCAGCTATATGCAGCCTGTCCCCGGCTCGCAGCACATAATCACCATCAGGAATAAAGACTTCCTCCTCCCGCTCTACCGCGCAGACAAGAAGCTTAATCTGAAATCTATTATACATGTCCGCCAATGACATCCCAATCAGGCAGCTCTTTTCCAACAGAGGAAGTTCAATCAGTTCTACTCTTCCCTTGACAAATGTATCAACCTTACTTGCATCCGGGAATAATAAGAGCCGGACAATCTCCCCTGCCACAGCCAGCTCCGGGTTTACCGCCATACTCAGATGTAAGTCTTCTTTTAATATATCAATCTGCTGATAATATATTGGATTACGCACCCTCGCTATTGTGTGCCTTGCCCCCAATCGTCTTGCAATCAGACAGCTCAGCATATTACATTCATCTGTGGAAGTACACGCAATCACAAGATCTGCATGCGGAACATCTGCTTCCTTCTGAACTGCCACACTTCCACCGTCTCCGGTAACGCAAAAAATATCCAGCCTGTCAAGCGCGGCACGCAACTTTTTCTCATTGCTGTCAATCATAATAACGTCATAATTTTCCGCGGAGAGTTGTTTTGCCAGCTTATAGCCAACTTTTCCATCCCCAATAATGACTATCTTCATTCGTCTGCCCTCAACTTCATTACTTATTATATTTTGGTCATTTTTCTATAATGGCAGAGCAATTATAGCACTTTTAACTGCAAACTACAATCGTTTTCCAGATTTCTTAACAAATTTCAAATTACCGGGTGCGCAAGGGGGGATTTAGGCGGGTATGGGGACGCTTTTGGGAATTGGAATATGCCTCTCTCGGGTGCGATATCAGGGCATAAATGCCGCTAATCAAAACCGGGGGAGGCGGATTATGCTGAACTTGTGGGACTGCAATTGTTTGGGAAGGAAAAGTACGTATGCTGATTTCGGAAGCCTTAAGAGTGCCTTACAAGTTCTTGTAGCGGAAAAGCCGCATCTTATGGAGGAAAATTGATTCCGAATCAATTTTCCAGAGCGTATTCACTTAGAAAGCATCGGCTTTCTAAGTGAATACGCTCGGTTCCATAAGATGCGGCTTTTTACTGCCAGAACTTCTTGGCTAAGCGGCTGATTTCCAAAATCAGCAGACTCCTTCCCGCCTCCTACTCTTCAGCTCTTGCTGCGATTTCTTTTTCCTGTACGTCGGATGGCGCCTGCTCATATCTTGCGAATTCGTAAGCATAGGTTCCACGGCCACCTGTCATGGAACGGAGTACTGTACAGTATCCGAATAATCCGGTCATTGGGATATCGGCCTCTATGACCTGTTTGCCGCCCGTGATCGGGTTCATCCCCAGCACGCGTCCACGTCTCTTGTTCAGGTCTCCCATGACATCACCTGTATATTCGTCCGGTACTGTAACCTTTAAGGAAGCGATTGGTTCTAAAAGTACCGGTCCTGCTTCCATAAATCCTTTCTTGAATGCCTGCACTGTTGCTGTCTTAAATGCCATCTCAGAGGAATCTACCGGATGGTAGGAACCATCGTAGAGAACTGCTTTTACTCCTACGACCGGGTAGCCTGCAAGCGGGCCTTTTCCAACGGAATCCTGAAGACCTTTTTCGACTGCCGGGAAGTAATTCTTCGGCACCGCTCCGCCGACTACTACTTCTTCGAATATATATGGTGTCTCCAGATCCCCTGACGGCTCAAATCTCATCTTAACATGTCCATACTGTCCGTGTCCGCCTGACTGTTTCTTATACTTAGTATCCACGTCAGAATTCTTGCGGATTGTCTCCCGGAATGCAACCTTTGGCATCTCCAGTATAATCTCAACTTTGTATCTGTTCGCGAGCTTGCTAGCCGTGATCTCCAGATGCTGGTCCCCCATACCATAAAGTAAAGACTGACGGTTTTCGCTGTCATTTACTGCCTTCAGTGTCATATCCTCGGCCATCATCTTAGCCAATGCCTGTGACACTTTATCATCATCCCCTTTGTTCTTTACGGAATACTTCATATATGTATACGGGATGGAGAAGTCTGTCTTAGCGTAGGAAACCTGCGTTGCTTTTGTAGAAAGAGTGTCTCCTGTCCTTGTATTGGACAGCTTTGCAATTGCTCCGATGTCTCCTGCAAACAGTTCGGTAACTTCGGATGGTTTATTTCCGCAAATCGTATAGAGCTTGCCCGGCTTCTCTTCTGCGTCCGTATCTGCATTGAAAAGGATATCGTCTCCCTTTAATACGCCGGAGCACACTTTAATCAAAGAATATTTTCCAATAAAAGGATCGACCATTGTCTTAAACACATAGGCTGTCTTTGCTTTTGAGAAATCATAATTCGCCTCAAATATGTCATTGGTCGTTCTGTTAATTCCTGCACAGCTTCTTTTATCCGGGCTCGGGAAGAACCTGACAATATCAGAAAGGAGATTGGCAACACCCTGCGCCTGAAGATTGGAACCCATTCCTACCGGAACAATATCTCCGTCCATAACTTCCGTACGCATAGCTGCCCGGATCTCTTCAACAGAAAACTCTTCCCCTGAAAAATACCGTTCCATGAAATCTTCACTTGTCTCTGCTACTGCCTCCATCAGGGAGTCTCTCAGTATCTCAAGGTTCGCCTTGCAGTATTCGGGAATCTCGCATTCTTCTCTCTGTCCAATCCCAGTATATCTTCTGCCTGCGTTCTTAATCACATTGATATAGCCAACCAGCTTTTCATTCTCGCGGATCGGCTGGAAGTGCGGAGCTATCTTTTTGCCGTATCTCGCTGTCAGATCCTCTACAACCTGACGGAAACTGGCGTCATCCACATCCATCTCAGTCACATAGATCATACGCGGAAGATTGTACTTATCGCATAATTCCCACGCCTTCTCCGTCCCAACCTGTACACCTGCTTTACCGGAAACTACAATTACCGCTGCATCTGCTGCACTGACTGCCTCCTCAACTTCCCCGACAAAGTCAAAATATCCCGGCGTGTCCAGAATATTAATCTTGGCCTTTTCCCACTCAATAGGAATCAGAGATGTGCTGATAGAAAAACCACGCTTCTGCTCTTCTTTATCAAAATCACTGACCGTATTATTGTCTGAAATCTTACCCATTCGGTTTGTTGCCCCTGATACATACAACATTGCCTCTGCAAGGCTCGTCTTGCCACTCCCGCCGTGGCCAAGCAATACTACGTTTCTAATCTCGTCTGTTCTGTAAACCTTCATGCTGCTGCCTCCTTGTGTGTCGTTATTATGTGCATGGTTTCTATCATACTCGCCGTGCACACGTATTATGTGTATATTGTACTAAAAAACTAAGACCATTACAACTCCTTTATGAATTTTTAACAAAGAATTTAGGGGGAATGGGCAGGAAATTTTGGATGAAGAGACGCATCCAGGTAATCCCATTCCCCTTCCCCGTACGCTGGGTTCATCCAATTTTTACAGGGCAATTCCCAGGGGGATTCTTCCGGGGGCAGCGTATTTGATCTGCTGGGAGGATATTTTTGTGCTGTGGTTGGGGATGATATTTATGCGCAAGGCCTGCTTCATCTTATTATTTATTCGCTGCAGCAGTAATATCCACTTATTTTATTTTCTTTGAAGCCTGCCATGCATACTCCCCTACCAGCCAGTCCCATCCGCTGCTCCCCTCCCGCCTTAGGGCCCCCAGCATGCCAGGGGCCGTTTGCTGCAGTGCATTATTCCCAGCCCGTGCAATGTGCGGCTCCAGGGGGACGTCTGCCGGTTTTGTGGGCATAGAATAAGCTTAGAAGCGCTTAATGCCGTACCGGAGGATTTTATGGATGGGAGCTGGCTTCCAGGCCGGCTCCCAAGCGGGGTCTGAGCCGTGCAATCATCAGATTGCACGGTGAATCCCCGTGGTTCCATAAAATCCTCCGGTACGGCATTTAGCGCTTCTTAGCGAATGGGCAGCCCCCAAAACCGACAGACGTCCCCCTGGAGCCGCACATTGCACGGGCCGGGAATAGCACTGCAGCAAACGGCCTCCTGGCAGGCGGCCCCCCCTCCTTTTTATTTACTTTTTGGGGAGGAGGTGTTAAACTGTTTTTGTATGTTTTGTATTTGATTTTACTGAAAGGAATGAATCACCATGACTAAAAAGATTGGCTTCATCGGCCTCGGCCTGATTGGCGGCTCTATCGCTAAGGCTATCAGGCAGTACTATCCTGATTATGAACTGCTGGCCTTTGACAAAAGTAAGGAGACACTGGCACTGGCAGTTCAGGAAGGTACTATTCAAACTTCCTGTTCTTCAATTGATGAGAATTTCAGAGGGTGCAGTTACATTTTTCTTTGTGCACCTATTTCCTATAATACCGCCTATCTTACACAGTTGAAGGAGTATATCCATCCGGACTGTATTCTGACTGATGTGGGAAGTGTAAAGACTTCGATTCATGAGGAGATTATCCGGCTGGGGCTAGAAGATAATTTTATTGGGGGGCATCCTATGGCAGGCTCCGAGAAAAGCGGATTCGTGAATTCAAAACCTGTGCTGATTGAAAATGCCTACTATATTCTGACTCCTTCTTCCAGGGTTCCGAAAGAAAAGGTTGCAGAATATAAAAGTTTTGTGGAGTCCCTGAAGGCACTTCCTATTATACTGGATTATAAAGAGCATGATTATGTTACAGGGACGATCAGCCATCTTCCTCATATTATTGCGTCCAGCCTGGTCAATTTTGTACGGGATACTGATACGGAAGACGAACTTATGAAAAACCTGGCCGCAGGAGGTTTTAAGGATATTACCAGAATTGCTTCTTCCTCTCCTGTGATGTGGCAGCAGATCTGCCTGAAAAACCAGAAAAATATTTCCCGGATCCTGGGGGATTATATTGAGGTTCTGAAACAGGCAAAGGAGTCCGTGGATGAAGGCTCAGAAAACGACCTGTTTTCCCTGTTCGAATCCTCCAAAGACTATCGGGATTCCATGCCCAACAGTTCTGCCGGGCCTATCAAGAAACGCTTTGCTGTTTACTGTGATATCATCGATGAGGCAGGAGGAATTGCCACGATTGCAACCATACTGGCCAGCAATAATATCAGTATCAAAAATATTGGTATTGTACATAACCGTGAATTTGAGGAAGGCGTTCTGCGCATCGAATTTTACGATGAAAGCTCTTCAGCTAAGGCGGCTGAACTGCTGAAAAAATACCGTTACATCGTCTACGAAGTGTAATTTGCATAAGAGAAAGGATTTTTAAAGATATGGAATTAACAAATATTACGGGATTAAAAGGAGAAGTGGCCATTCCCGGAGACAAATCTATTTCCCACCGCTGTGTTATGTTCGGCTCCATCGCGATGGGAATCACCGAGATTCATAATTTTCTGGAAGGTGCCGATTGTCTGGCTACCATCGACTGTTTCCGGAAAATGGGGATTGATATTCGGCAGTCCGGGGACACCATTACGGTGCATGGGAAGGGCCTCCACGGTCTTTCCGCTCCTTCTGAGATCCTGGATGTAGGTAACAGCGGCACAACAACCCGGCTGATTTCCGGAATTCTGGCAGGACAGTCCTTTGATTCCAAGCTCTCAGGTGATGAGTCCCTGAATTCCCGCCCCATGAAACGGATCATCGAGCCGCTGACTCTGATGGGAGCAAATATTTCCAGCATCCTCCGCAATGGCTGTGCACCGCTGTACATTACAAAGGGGGATCTCCATGGCATTCACTATGATTCTCCCGTTGCATCCGCACAGGTTAAATCCTGTATCCTGCTTGCAGGCCTGTATGCAGACGGCGAAACTTCTGTGACGGAGCCGAGCCTCTCCCGCAATCATACAGAACTGATGCTTGCCGAATTCGGAGCAGATGTCTCCACGACGCATGATCTCAGCAGTACAAAAGCGACAGCCTTACTCCGTCCATGTAAAGAACTCTACGGACGCACGATCACCGTACCGGGAGATATTTCATCCGCGGCCTATTTTATCGCAGCGGGGCTGCTGGTGCCGAATTCAGAGATTCTGATTAAAAACACCGGCATCAATCCAACACGTGCCGGCATCCTGAAGGTTTGTGAAGATATGGGCGCAGATATCACGCTTTTAAATGAACGCATTGAAAGCGGCGAGAAAATTGCCGACATTCTGGTTCGTACAAGCCGTCTGCACGGTACCACGGTGGAAGGCGATATCATTCCCACACTGATCGATGAGATCCCGGTCATTGCAGTCATGGCCGCCATGGCGGAAGGCACTACGATTATCCGTGATGCCGCAGAGCTCAAGGTTAAAGAAACCGATAGAATCGAGACTGTCACCGACAATCTTAAGGCAATGGGATGCGATGTAACACCGACCTCGGACGGCATGGTCATAGAGGGTGGAAAACCACTTCACGGAGCAACGATCCACACCCTTCTGGATCACAGGATTGCTATGGCATTCAGTATTGCTGCTCTTGTGGCAGAAGGCAATACGAATATACTGGACAGCCACTGCGTGGATGTGTCCTACCCGACCTTCTACGAAACTTTTGAACAATTACTCTAAAATTGCATCTGCACACAACACAAAAACCCGGGCCATGCAGTCACAGAGACTGAATGGTTCGGGTCTTTTTCACACCGCAAACGGTTCACCGGGATCCTCTCCGGCATTCGCTTCCCGTTTATTGACTCTGCTCAACCTCCTCCAGCAGCTCACGCACTGTCTTCCCGTTTCCAGGATGATGCTTATATGGCGCGATCTCATGAAGGGGCTTCAGCACAAAATCACGTTTGTGCATCTCGACGTGGGGAATACAAAGTGTATCCGTCTCCACAATCAGATCATCGTAAAAAATAATATCCAAATCCAGGGTCCTTGGCCCCCAGTGTATAATGCGCTCCCGCCCAGCATGTGCTTCGATCTTATGCAGCTCCTCCAGCAGTTCCTCCGGCGGCAGCATCGTCCGCAGCTCCAGACAGCCGTTCAGGAAATCATCCTGCTCTGTCATGCCATAAGGCGGGGTAACAAGCCAGCCGGAGGTTTTCACTACCCGGCAGTCCTCTCTCCGATCCAGTTCTCTGACCGCAGCATTCAGATAGCCTTCTTTGTCCCCCATGTTAGATCCCAGGGCAATATATGCCGTATGCCACTGCCTGGCAACCCTGACTGACACGTATTCCACCGGAAGGCCCAGAGGAGCCCACGGCTTTTTCACCTCCAGCTCCACCTTCTCCAGATGTGCGGTATGCATAAGAAGCTCCTCTGCCAGACACTCCGCGGCCCGTTCAATCAGCTTATACGTATTCTTCTTCATAAAAGTAACTATAAACTGGCTGACCTCGCCATAATGAATGGAAGCCGTCAGGTCATCTGTCTTTCCGGCATGCCTGGTGTCCGTATAAAGAACCGCTGAGATCAAAAACTTCTGCCCCAGCACATTTTCCTCCGGAAATACGCCGTGATTGGCAAATACCTCCAGATTTTGTATCTTAATCTGATCCATAATCCCGTCCCTCTATATGTCGTTTTCTCAAAGGGGTCAGACCCCTTTGCAGTCATGTTCCCTCATAATAGCTTCTGTCATCTGAATGGCCCGTTTGTTTCCCTTCACATCGTGCACACGCACAAAGGAACACCCTCTTAGTATCCCAAGCACGGTGGTTACGAGGGTTCCCTCTTCCCGCTGGCTGGCCGGCAGACCCAGTGTCAGGCCGATTACGGACTTTCTGGAGGTTCCCAGTAAAATAGGATACTCCAAAAATTTCAGACGGTTCATTTCCTTGATGATTTCCAGATTCATCTCATACGTTTTTCCAAAGCCGACCCCTGGATCCAGTATGATCTTATCTTTTGCAATACCAGCCTTTCTTGCTATGTCAACACTTTCCTGCAGATCCATCAGAACCTCCGGCAGAAAATTCACGTATTCTGCTTTCTCCCGGTTGTGCATCAGGCAACACGCTGTCTGACTTTCAGCGATTACGTCCGCCATCCCGGCATCATATTTGAGCCCCCAAATATCATTCACAAGAGCAGCGCCGGCCTGAACTGCAGCTTTTGCAACGCTGCTCTTGTAAGTGTCGATGGAAATGGGTGTGTCAAACTCCTGCTTCAGCCTTTCTATCACGGGCACGACCCGCTCGGTCTCTTCGTCCTCCGTAATCTGGATATGCCCCGGACGAGTCGACTCTCCGCCCACATCCAGTATATCCGCACCGTCACGCACCAATTCCTGTGCATGCAGAAGCGCCTTGTCCAGATCATTGTACATTCCGCCGTCGGAAAATGAATCCGGCGTCACGTTCAGAATCCCCATGATATAGGTATGATGTTCCGTGTCAAACTCCCTGCTGCCTATTTTCATCTCTTATACCAGTCCTTTCACCATTTTATCTCCATATTCTTCTTTTCACTGCTCCAGTTGCATTCCTTCTCCGCCGGGCACGCATAACATGCTCTGGACAATTTATCACTTTCATATAAAAGTCTGCCAAGCACAGACTGATTCTCACTGTCCCGTCTGTGCTCCAGAATTGCCTGAAGAATCATCTGTCTTTCTTCTCCTGTAAATGTATCCGTATCCTCCAGTATCTTTTCTGCCGTCTCTTTTCCGGCGGTCTCGTGGGGTATGCCTTCCGTATACTGGCTGGCCTTGCCGATATCATGCAGAATTGCCGCCGCGTAGATCACCTCTTTCTTCAACCCCAGTCCGTTCTCCAGACTCCGGATATATGCGATCCGGGCCACATCCAGCAGATGCGGCATCTGATGCCTGCAGAACCGCCGATCCCGTTCCAATTCTTCCAACCGCTTGCAGCTGCTTAGATATAAAGGATGCTTTCTGATCAATTCAATCTCTTTCATATACAAAATCCCGTTCCTTTATCTGATCATCTGAAAAAACAGATTGGTCAACTCCGGATCCTCCAGAAATACGCCTCTCTTAACTACTGTCACGGTCTGGCTCCCTGGTTTTTTGATTCCCCGCATTGTCATGCACATATGTTCTGCCTCTATCATCACAAGTACTCCTTTTGGCTTCAGATGCTCCATCAGGGCATCTGCAATCTGCCCCGTCAGCTGCTCCTGAATCTGAAGTCTTCTGGCAAATGCTTCTACAGTTCTGGCGAGTTTGCTTAAGCCTACTACCTTTCCGTCGGGAATATATGCAATATGGGCCTTTCCATAAAAGGGAAGAAGATGATGCTCGCATGTAGAATAAAAGGTAATATCTTTTTCCATCACGATTTGGTTATTGTCTACGCAAAATGTCTTTTTCAGATGCTCTGCCGCATCTTCTTCTATCCCGCCGTATATTTCCTCATACATCCGGGCAATACGCTCCGGAGTCTCCTTTAAGCCTTCTCTTTCGGCGTCTTCTCCGATCCCTTCCAGAAGAAGCTTTACCGCCTGTTTAATCTTTTCCTGATCTATCATAACTTCTCTCCCATATCCTCCGCCAATTCCATAACCCGTCCCAGATAGGACAGCGAACCAAATGCCAGTACTACATCGTCTTTTCTAGCAGAAGCACAGGCTTCCCTCACGGCCTCTTCTATCCCGGATGCCTCTTCTACCTCCCCCACACAGTAAGGCAGCAATGCCTGCTTTAATTCATCCGCGCCCAGCGTCCTGCCCTGATCCGGCAGCTCCACAGTATATATCTTATCCGCCAGAGGACCCATGATCTCTGCTATCTTGTCATATTCCTTATCCCGGAATACTCCCATAATAAAGAGCATGCGCCTGCTGGGGAAATATTGTACCAGAGACTCCCGAAGTCTCAGCGCCGCTTCCTCGTTATGTGCCCCGTCCACAAGCACCAGCGGATCCCTGGCAACACAGGTCAGCCGTCCGGGCCATGTTGTTTTTGCAAAACCTTCCTCCACAGCCCGCCTTGAGATCTCATATCCCCGGTTTCTAAGTGCCCGGATAACTCCAAGAACTGTTACGGCATTCTCAATCTGGAATCTGCCTGCCAGCGAAATTCTGATATTTTCCCACTCCCGGTAGGAAAACCGCTGTCCATCCCAGTTTTCTTCTACCATTACTGCCTCCCTGGGATACACAACCTCCATGCCGCATTTCAGCTCCCGGGCCTTTTCGACGAGTACCGTCATCACTTCCGGCTTCTGCAGCGATGTGACAACTGTACAGCCCGGCTTTATAATTCCCGCCTTATTAGCCGCAATCTCCTCCAGTGATTCGCCCAGAAAGCCCATGTGATCCCTGCTGATGGATGCGAATACGGCAAGCTCCGTATTCTTCACAATATTGGTTGCATCCAGCAGTCCACCCAGACCGGTTTCTAAAACGACTAAGTCGCAGCGCCTCTTTCTGAAATACAAAAAAGCTACTGCCGTCTCTGCCTCAAAAACGGTGGGGCTGGCCTCACCTCTGGCTTCCATACGTGCAATAGCTTTCTTAACTTCTTCCACTAATTCTGCGAACTCATCTTCCGGTATCCACTTTCCGTCTATCTGAATCCGTTCCAAATAGGAAACCACTGTTGGTGATACATATCTGCCGGTTCTATACCCTGCCTCACTTAAAATTGTTGAAGTGTATGCAAGCACAGATCCCTTGCCATTCGTTCCTGCAATATGTATGAACTTCAGGTCATCTTGAGGATGCCCAAGTTCACGCAACAGACCTCGAATCGTATCCAAGCCAAGTACACTTCCGTATTTCGACACTTCGTCCAAATATACCCTTGCTTCTTTATAGGTCACGTTTCTCGTTTCCTTTCTCTCTCTTCTATAAATTATGTAATTATTCAGATTACGCTGCAGAATAATGTATTCCACTGTTGTCAATCATAGCACTAAATGCATTTTATCACAAGAGAAATTTATTCTCGCCATCCCGGTACTGCCGGAGCGCATTAAACACCTTCCCTATTCCAAAGAAGGTACCTGGCACCAGACATCCAGTATCTCCATCATATTTACCGGGCTGTGCTGCATGTTCTCCCGGTTCTTGGTATTTTCCGCATCCATCCATGCAAAAAAACCCGCAGGCAGTACGGACCATTCCTCTATCTTTCTTTTAAACTTTTCCGAAAAATACTGTTCCTTTTGGAACACAGTCATAATTACCAACTGCACACAGTTATCCAGCACAAAACCTTTATACGCCTCTTCCCCTCTCCAATAATTTTCAAAAACATATTTTAGAAAAGACAGCAGACGTCCCACAATTTCGTCCAGAAAGCCGGCTCCCGCACTCAGCGTCATCAAGGTCTGATGTCCGTTTCCGGCATCCTCATCCACGTCCTGCAAATCATCTGCAAGCTGCAAAAAGAGCCCGAATCCCGTAAGAAACAGGACATCTTTTTTCTTTAGATTCCCATCAATCATGCACTGATCCACATAGATAGAAGCCCCGCCCTTATAAGCTGACATCTGCAGAAGCTCTTCCGCCGTTTTCTCCGTCTTTCCCTGCTGCTCCATACTTTTAATCTGGGCATCATAAATGGTCAGCAGAAAATCATAAAGTCCGCTGAATATTTTTCTGGGATAAATATCTTCGACCGAATCAACCATGGAGAAAACTTTCTGTTCCAGATCGTCTTCCGCCTCTGTTTTGAGTCCGTTCAGTTTCTGCTCCAGCCTGCAGTTAAATGCAGCCTTTTCCTGTCTCGTTTTTTCACCGTCCAGAAAATTATCCGTATAAGGATAAAGCAGGCTGTACCCCCAGATCGCCTCATGGAACCACCTGTCAGAACCATCCGCAAGGCACAGCATAAAATATACAAAATAATTTCTCAGTGCCTGTCCAAGATCCTCCAGTACAAGCTCCCTGTCAAACACTCGCGTATGTCGGATAAACGTTCTAACCGCCTCTTGGAATCCGTTCCTCACATCGCCCGGCAGCCGCCCCAGCTGGAACATTACATCCTTATCCATAGCGTCGGACAAGGCTTTCTCCGCCTTCTCCCGCCACATCTTCTGACCGTGAACGGCCTGAGGGAAGCTTTGCAAATGCCCGTTCAGCTTCCCCCAGACCTCCCTGCACCGTTTATCATTTTCAGCCCGCTCTTTTACAGAAATAGCACGGAACATCCCCGCACCCGCTACCGCAGGAGTTTTCTTCCAAACATCCGTCACGGTCTTCACCGCCGCAGTAATTCCATACCGATCATCCTCCCGAATCGTTTCCCAAGTGTCCATAATATGCCCTCCTGTAAAAAGCCACAGCCGTTAATACACTCCCTGTTCCCAATACTTCAAAAGTATAGCACGATCCTCCCTCAAAAACAACTAAAGGAATGGGGCTGTTATATGAAGAAAAGGGAGCGGAAATGAAAGGGATAGGCGGAAACCTTCCCTAATCCAACTTGTCTATCTCCTGTCTGGCCACGATGTCACCTCATACTTCCAATATCATTCCCCTTCCGCTCTCCCGTCCTGAATCTCATCCCGCACAGCCACTAAAAGGTAAAGAAGCGGACGCTCTCCTCACCGTCTCGTCAGCTGTAAGCTAATTCACCTCATTATGCAGCAGTTTATGTTCTTTTCCTTTCAATATGCCCTCATAAGCCGCCTCAACGATCGGATTCTGGTTTGAAAGTTTGATCTGTGCCATTGTGTCGATCTTATAAAGTCCTTCCAGTCTTGCTTTCTTTGTCCTTGGGCCGATCGGCACAGGCTGCCCTCCTCCGGCGATACACCCTCTCTTACAAGCCATGACTTCCACGAAATCATAGTACACTTCTCCTGCTTTCATCTTCTCCAGTACTTCGGAGGCACATTGCAGACCATTCACAACAGCGATTTTAACTTCTCTGTCTCCCAGTTTTACCCTGGCTTCCTTGATGCCGTCTACACCGCGCACCCCGGTGAAACTGATTGCTTCCAGGTCTTCCGCCTTATTGCTGTTAACAAGACGCCGCAGCACTGCTTCTGTCACACCTCCGGTAACCCCGAAGATTGCGCCTGCGCCGGATGCCAGTCCAAATGGCATGTCCAGTGCTTCCGGCTTCACCTGTGCAAGATCGATTCCAGCTTCCTGGATCATCCGGGTAACCTCTGTGGTTGTCAGCACATAATCCACATTCTGCTCCCCATCTGTAAAGTGTTCCGGTCTTGTGATCTCTGCTTTTTTTGCGGTGCATGGCATAATCGAGATAACCATGGTCTTCCTGGTGTCTTCCGCCGCCTTCATACGTGCCTCTTCCTTAATCAATGCGCCGAACATCTCCTGCGGAGAACGGCAGGTGGAAATATTCTTCCTGAATTCAGGATATCTATTTTCACAGAACTTCACCCATGCCGGACAGCAGGATGTGAAAAGCGGAAGATTTTCTCCTGATTCCAGGCGTTCCAGCAATTCTTTGGATTCTTCCATAACCGTCAGATCCGCGCCGAAATTAGTGTCGTATACTTCGTCAAAACCGATACGGCGAAGAGCCGCCACGAGGCGTCCAAGCACATTTTCACCTTTTTTGATGCCGAACTTATCTCCCATAGCCACCCTGACCGCCGGGGCAATCTGTACAACCACACGGACATTCTTGTCACTGAGCGCACGCCATACCGGATCTACGTTCTGTTTAATCGTAATTGCACCTGTCGGACATACCGCGCGGCACTGTCCGCATCCTACACAATCCGTCTGCGCCAGATCCTTGTTAAATGCCGGCGTCACCTGCATTTTGGAACCGCGGAATGCGAAATCCAATATACCAAGGCCCTGAATCTCGTCACAGGTTCTAACACAGTCACCGCACAGTATACACTTATTTGGATCCCTCACAACACACTCTGATGTCGTATCTTTCTCCAGCTGTTTTTTATTATTTTCAAACCTTACATCCATAATTCCAAGCTGTCTCGACAGCTTCTGCAGTGTACAGACTCCGTTTTTAGCACAGGTAGTACAGTCACGGCAGTGGGATGCCAGAAGCAATTCGATAATCATCTTTCTGTGGTGCTGCAGTTTTGGCGTATTTGTATAAATCACCATTCCGTCCCTGGGTGTCTCTGAACAGGATGCAAATATCCTTCCTCTGTTATCCTCCACCACACACATACGGCAGGCACCGTAGGTAGATAGCTCCGAATGATAGCAGAAAGTAGGAAGGTCAATCCCGGCTCTGCGGATGACGGAAAGAACATTCTTTTCATTCGTAAAGGCGACCCTTCTGTTGTTGATTGTCATATAACTCATGTTCGTTTCCTCCTACCCTTCAATATGTATCGCACCAAATGCACAGGCGCTCTCACAGGCGCCGCACTTAATACATTTTTCATTATCAATGACATAAGGTTCTTTAATCTGTCCGCTGATCGCACCTACCGGACAGTTTCTCGCACATTTGGAACAGCCCTTGCATCGTTCCGGGCTGATGATAAACTGCCGCATTGCGGCACAGTTGTGGGATACACATTTCTTCTCAACTACATGTTCCTCATACTCTTTTCTGAACAGCTTCAGCGTACTGATGACAGGCAGAGCCGCACTCTTGCCCAGACCGCACAGTGCTGTGTCCGTAATAGTATCCGCGAGCTCCTCAAGCAGATCCAAATCCTCCAATTTTCCATTTCCGGCCACGATTCTTTCCAGGATCTCCAGCATGCGCTTTGTGCCTTCCCTGCACGGAACGCATTTTCCGCAGCTTTCATTCTGCGTAAAGTTCATGAAGAACCTTGCGACCTCCACCATGCAGGTATGGTTATCCATTACAACCAGTCCGCCGGATCCAATCATTGCGCCCATCTTCTTCAAGGAATCGAAATCCAGATTAATATCCAGATGCGGCGTAATCAGACAGCCGCCGGAGGGACCGCCGATCTGTACGGCCTTAAATTCTCCATCCCCCTTAATTCCGCCGCCGATGTCATAAATAACTTCGCGGAGGGTGGTTCCCATGGGAACCTCGATCAGACCTGTGTGCTTTACACTTCCAGTAAGAGCAAACGCCTTGGTTCCGGGACTGCTCTCCGGTCCGATACTTTTAAACCATTCAGCGCCTTCGTTGATAATCATGGGAACATTTGCAAATGTTTCTACATTATTCAGTACGGTCGGTTTCGCAAACAGGCCCTGTTCTACCGTTCTTGGAGGCTTCACACGCGGCATGCCACGGTTCCCTTCTATTGAGGCTGTAAGAGCACTGCCCTCACCGCAGACGAAAGCTCCCGCTCCCCTGTTAATATGTAAACGGAAGGAAAAATCAGTACCCAGAATGTGTTCTCCCAGCAGGCCGCATTCTTCTGCCTGTGCGATCGCCAGTTTCAGACGGCTGATCGCCAGCGGATATTCGGCACGCACATAAATATAGCCTTCGGAAGCGCCAACAGCATAAGCAGCGATCATCATACCTTCAATCATCTTATGCGGGTCTCCCTCCATAATGCTTCGGTCCATGAATGCGCCCGGGTCTCCCTCGTCACCGTTACAGACAACATAACGTTCTTTTTCCTGCTGTTTAGCCACCTGTGACCATTTATAACCGGTCTGGAAGCCGCCGCCCCCGCGTCCGCGCAGATTAGATTCTGTAATTTCCTCAATTACTTCCTCCGGCTTCATATTGAACAGTGCCTTTTCAAGAGCCTGGTATCCGCCTGTGGAAATATACTCCTGGATATGCTCTGCATCAATATGTCCGCAATTTTTCAGCACATTTCTTGTCTGCTTTTTATAAAATGGAATCTCGTCCTGTTTCTGGTATTCAATGCCATCCTGTTTAAATAAAAGATGCCTGATGATCTCTCCTTTTTCAATCGTTCTGTGGAATATCTCATCGCAGTCATCCAGCTGTACCTTTGTATACAGAATTCCCTGGGGCTCTATCCTCATCAGAGGTCCCATCTCACAGAATCCATGGCATCCGCTTTTCTTAATGCCAAGTTCTCCATCCCCATGTGCGATCTCTTCCCCAAAATGCACTTCCACATCCGGATTTTCATCGACCAGCTCACACATTCTCCTGTAAATGTCACCGGAACCGCCTGCCAGACAGCCTGTCCCCGCACAAATCAGCACCCTGCATTTACTGTTTTCTATCTGTGCTTTCGAAGCTTCACGTACCAGCCCGAGAGCTTCTCTGTTCTCAATTCTCTCCATATCTCTAAGCTCCTCTCAACTCGCGAATTAATTCAGCTGCTGCATCCGGCGTCATTGCCGGATATACCTTATCATTCACTGTAAGCACCGGCGCCAGCCCGCAGGCCCCGAGACAGGAAACCGTTTCCAGAGTAAACAGCATATCATCTGTTGTTGCTTTTTCGCTGGAAAGGCCCAATTCGCTGTAGAGACGCTCCAGGATCGGAATCGATTTACGCACATGACAGGCTGTTCCATCACATACCTTGATGATGTATTTTCCTTTTGGCTCAAAAGAAAAATTCTCATAAAATGTTGCCACACTGTAAGCCTTTGCCTCATTAATGCCTAGCTTCCCTGCCACATAGCTCAAAAGCTCAGGCGGCAAATAACGGTATTCCGTCTGAATATCCTGAATAATAGGAATCAGTGATGCCTGTTCCGCCCCATGTGACGCTATGATTTCATCTGCCTTGTCATAGTAGGTCTGATCTAACATGAGATACCTCCTTAAACTGCGTTTATAAAGCTTTCAAATCCTTATAAACTGTACTTTTGTATGATATAGTTAAAATTTTATCAATCACTGTTTATTATATGGTAAATGTGGATTTTAGGCAATAGGAAAATACACTTTTTCTCAATAAAATCGGGATTTAGTTAACGAGCTTTAGACTCGTTGACGAATGGCGGACGCGAATGACGAGGTGGGTCCGGGAGCTGGCGGGGCAATGTCTGCTGGTGAAATGTCCTGACACTTCTCGAAGAAGCTGTAGAAGAAAACGGTAGTTAAGAGCTCATTCCCCAGAGGGGCCCTCGTACGGTAGCAACGGATGGAACAGAATTGGTGATTCGTTCATATAGGTGTAATTGTTAGATCGCCTTGTTACCCGTAAATATACTGGATTTAAAAAATTGTATGGTTCATTAATAAATAAACATATGGAGTTACACACGATAATCGTTACTAAATAAATAGATTTCTTCAAAAACAGTCCCAAAGCTCCCATACATAAAAGCCTTAAAATCCATTTAATCAAGATGTATGATACGCATAGCCAATTCCATCCGCCTTCCCCGTCTCGGGCTCCACCTTAGGAACGAGTCTTTGCCTACCGGTCGGATGAACCAGCCGAGCGGCAGGAAAGCTCGCCAACCGGGTGGGATCCCGGACCAGGGCAGCGGATGTGGATTGGCTATGCGTATCTTTTCATCTTCAAGATGTGTATTGAATTATCTTGATACTGGAACCGTATCCCATCGCTTATGTACACCTACTGGGGACATAGAAGTCCCGCCAATTTATTACCATACGCTGCCCCCGTTTGAGGCTCCTCCTTAGAAACGAGCCTTTACCTGCCGGTTGGATGCGCCAGCTCCATG
>NZ_WKZK01000043.1:0-43291 GCF_009680135.1 Eubacterium sp. BIOML-A2 | reverse complement strand
TCAATATCTACAGTTTTCAAGGTTCAATTGAGCCTTATTTATTTGACTCGTTTTTCCATACATCATTTGACACTATCAACTGAAGCCCCAAACTAGCCAATATTACCATGATTACAGTTACACACATCGGAATAATAACAGATACTACACACATATCTTTATAGGATTGCTTATGGGTCATCCCGCATAACGCAAGCGTAGTGAGTACCGCTCCGTTAAACGGAAGCGTATCCAGTCCCCCGGATGCAAGCGAGGCAATTCTGTGCAGCACCTCCGGTGATATGCCGGCGGATGCAGCCATCTGCATATAATTGTCTGCAAATCCGCTGATCGCCGCACCCAGACCGCCCGAAGCCGAGCCGGTAATTCCACAGAGTATATTTACCGACAGAGCCTCCGATATCAGTGGATTCTGTGAACTTCCGACCAAAAGCTGCTGAAGTCCGGTGTAAAGCGGCAGAGAAGTAATGACTGTTCCGAATCCAACAATCGCACAGGCATTTACGATTGGACCGAAAGTTGTTGTCACGCCGTCTTTTAAGACGGTATTAATCCCCATCCCCTTTAGTTTTTTAATGTTCATTAGTAAAATCACAACGATGGAGATTACAATGGCAATAATTACGCTCCAATTTCCGGCAACCGCCGGCAAGCTGGTTCCGTACTCCTCCAGATATCCACCGTTTACCCGTGGGTAATACACTTTTGATAAAAACAGATTCAATCCGAACATCAGGACAATCGGAAGTACCGCCAGACAGACCGGAGGCACATCCGTGCTATCAGCCATATCGACTGCAGATGCTTCATCCTGGTGTTCTCCATACCCTTCTCCCAGCGCCTTTGCCTTTTTCGCCCTTGCCGACAGCCACAGATACCCCAGTCCGAAGAGCAGGATACTTGCTATGATTCCCAGACCCGGAGCCGCGAAGGAATCCGTGCCGAATACGGACATGGGAATGGTATTCTGTACCTGCGGCGTGCCCGGCAGAGCCGTCATGGTAAATGTAAACGCACCCAGAGCGATAGTTCCTGGTATCAGCCTTTTAGGGATGTCCGCTTCCCGGAACAAAGAAATCGCAATCGGATACACGACAAATGCCACAACAAACAGTGACACGCCTCCATATGTCAGGATCGCTCCCGCAAGCACTACGGACATGATTGCCTTGCCTTTTCCCAGCCGCCGTGCCACAAACCTGGCAATTGATTTGGTATAACCTACACTGTCCATCATTTTGGCAAATAATGCACCCGTAACAAACAACGGGAAGAAATTTTTAGCGAAATTCCCAAAGCCTTTCATATATACTTCCGTATATGCAGCCATTACTTTGGCATCCAGCCCGCTTGCAAACAATATCAATATGATCGCGCCTATAGGAGCTATAATCACGATCGGTGCGCCTTTATAAGAGAAATAAATCAGAAATATCAGTACCGCTATCAAACCTATAACTGCTGAAATCGTCATAAATCTACCTCTTTTCTATTAATTTTTGAACCTCCCGTATGCAAAGGCCAATACAGGCGTCATCATTAATATTTCCTTCCACCTCCAGCACACGGATGTTTTTATCCAGTTTCGACTTCAGCGCTTCCGTAAACGCCTGATCTGCAGCCGGATCACAGAGCGCCTGCCCTTTTCTCCCCGCCTCGCAGAAGCCATCATCCGGAAGCACTACGGTCACCTTTCCCTTCGCACGGTTCAGCCGCTTCGCAGTCTCTTCCCCCAGCTGCCGCATTTCTTCGGGAAATGCTTTTGTATGGCATATATTCGCATTATGAAATACATGCTTCCGTTCCAGAAATCTTTCAGGACGCTCAGTCACTCCATCCTCAAAATAATAATCAATGACATCAACCGCCCCTGGAACGCAGAGTATCGGAATCCCTGAATCAGCAGCCGCACGAAGACGCCCTGGCGCCCCTTCGCAAAAGCCGCCCAGCATTTCACAGGTAAGTTCGTGGAGATTCGCATCCAAAGACACATCAAATACGCCCTGCCTCATCATCTCCTCATAGCATCTTCCACCGGTGCCGTTGGCATGAAAGCAGACAACCTCTTCCCCCATGCCCTTCACAATTCCATCCGCAAATCTGGTGGTAACGCCAAGCATTGTCATGCCAATTTTAACCCCCCCTGCATCCTCTCTGCTATAAGGATGCACTACCATCCCAACCACAGCCTGCACACATTGATAAATCACCTTCCTGCTGATCGAGTTCAGCCCGGAGAAATCTACCACGGAATGCCTGAGAATAATATCGCTCGCCCCCATAAACTGTTCGATCGTTCTTTTCCCCGATATGAGAGGCGATACGATCATCTTAGGCACCCCAAGGGGCAGTTCTCTCATTACCTCTGCCGCCATCCTGGCATTTTGACCTCCCCCAATACAGAGAATCCCCTGGAACCGGCCATCAGCATATGCCGTTTGAACGGCAGTTTTGGCCGCATTCTCCATGGCACTGATACAGTCCGCCTTATCCATAGCCCGGATTTGTTCCTCCCCAATCCCTGCGGCTCCCAGAATCTCCTTCGCTTTTAAATCAGCATGGGCATTCTCCAGCCTGCGCGTGCTCAGATCAATTAGAAAGGTAAACAGGCCTCGTTTTTCTATCAGTTCTTTTGCATACAGTATTTCCTCTTCTTTTGTATCCAGTGAAGAAATCAGCGCTATTGTCTTCATATTTTATCCCCGCCTATACGCCAAGTATTTTTCCCGATTCTACCAGTTCAATCATTTCCGGCGCATGGGTCGGCAGAATAAAGTCCGGTGATTTCGCTCTTCTTTTCAATTCAACAATGCTGTTCCAGGAATCAACTATGTCCAGGAATCTGCCGGGAGGGGTGATGTCATAATGCGCTTCCGGCACCTCTTTTATATTGTCATAAGTAAAGATCAGGTCACCGCAGCAATGGTACTCCCCGTCTTTCGTATTGACCACCACCGTCTGATGGCCAACGGAATGTCCTGTGCTCGGGTACACATAGATTCCGTCCATAACCTCACATTCCCCGTCCAGAAGCGTAATTTCCATATCCGCAAACTGGGGCCGGATTCCCAGCGCCGGGTACTCGTAAGACTTATAGTAAAGCGGGATCGGGTTCATGGCAAATTCATATTCTTTTCGCTGTGCATACATCTTCGCATTTGTAAACCGGTCCGTATAATAGACATGATCCCAATGTAAATGTGTAAAAATGATAGTATCAATCTCCCCGCATCCAATCCCCAGCTTATCCAGCTGTTCGTATACTGCATGCCCTTCCGGCTGCACAGATCCCGGGTGATGATATTTTCCCGCCCTGTCTGTATCAGACATTCCCGTATCAATCAGGATCTTGCGGCCGTTTCCCTGCACCAGAAAAATGGTAACCGGCAAATCTACAAACCCCTCTGTATCATAGTACTTATGTATACTGTGATGGTAGAGGTATGTAGCCTTGTTTGTATGTGTATAACCTGTAATAATTGGGGTAATTGTATAGTTCTGCATAGGTATCCTCCTGATTTTAATTCAACTGTTTTTCATATATTTCATTTTTTCGTCTTCCCAGAAAATCATCGCGGTTTCTTCAATAAGTTCTGCAGTCTGTCCCGCTTTTTCCGCGGTTTTCCCGATTGCAACGATCCCGTGTCCCCTGAGAATAAAAGCGGACAGGGACGGATTGTTTTCAAAAGCGTGAAACACTTTATATAGCTCCTGTGCTTCTACCGCCTGTGTTTTTACATCAATGACAGGGATGGACTCCCTCAGTTTCAAGGCTGAGTGCATCGTGACGAGCTCAACCTGGTCATAATGCAGCGATGCCAGGATTGCATATGGAGAATGGACATGGACAATCCCCCCAATATCCGGAAACCTGTTATATAGATTTCCATGCAGAACAGATTCTCTTGTGGGCTGATAGATACCATGCATGAGTTTTCCGCTAAAATCTGTAACTGTCAAATTTTCTTCCGAACACGCTCCGTACGAAAAACCGCTCGGCTTTACGAGCATACAATGATCATCCAGTCTCACGCTCAGGTTTCCACCCGTTCCGGTTTGTATGCCGCTTTCATATGTACGTCTGGCTGCACGGAGGAAATCGTTCTTTTTTTCTATAAAATTAAGATACATAAATTTTCCTTTCCTCATTGTTTTTGGTTATTTTTTATACCAACTATTTTTCTTTTAACAGGCCCTGTTTATATTAAAATAGTATAACCTTTATCTCTTTTAGTCAATATCACTTTCATTTCTTTTTATTATTCGTTTAATATGCACTATTTTCAACAGTTGTTTTTATACAATAGGTTTATTTTTTATTCCATATTGGTATTTTTATATACCATTTTTTCAAAACCATTGCTTTATGTTCTTGCTTTTGGTATAATTTATTTACAAGATATATTTGCGGAGGAAGAGACATGAAGAAGAAATCCCTTGGAGAAATCATTTCAGAAGATATAAAAAAAGAGATTATATCCGGCAAATATCAGGCCGGAGACAAACTGCCCACTGAGCGGGAGCTTGCAGAATATTATAAAGTCAGCCGTGTACCGGTAAGAGAGGCAATTTCTTTGCTTACCCAGGAAGATATCGTTTCTGTCAAAAGAAGTTCTGGCATATTTGTAACCAATGTCCCGCCATCTTTTATCTCTTCCGGAAAAAATACGCCCTATCTGAAAAATGAAGTAATCTTACAGGAGTCCGTGCAGCTCCGCTGCCTGATTGAATCCGAGGGGAGCCGGCAGGCCGCTGTCCATGCCAATGCAGAAGATATTATCCAGATACAGGAAAGCCTGTTCCGATCCATTGATGAAATCCGTAAATTAAAGGCAGGGCAGGATCATTATTTTTTTCAGGCGGACGCCGACTTCCATCTGGCCGTGGCTAATGCTTCACATTCAGACTTTTTTACCAACTGCCTTTCCGCCATGCCCCAGATCATATCTAATCATCAGTATTGGAGCCTGAAAAACACGACGCCTATGGATGAAGTTGTTTCCTATCATACCTCGATATTTGAGGCGATACTGACAAAAAATCCCGATCGGGCATATGAGGCAATGTACCAGCATCTGAGCAGGGTGAAAAAGCTTCTGACCAGCAAGCCCCCGGAAAACACAGGCAAATAAAGGTATCCAAAAACATTATAGGACAAAGTGCTCATCCCAACGGGAAGGCTTTTTCTATAATAGAAAGGTTCTTTCCCCTTATATAACAAAGTATGCAAGCTTCATCATTGTCAACGGACAGGGACGCTTCATGACAGGGCGGATCCCTGACCGGGGCAGCGGATGTATGAAAGTACCACCAATTCAATACCATACGCTGCCCCCGTATGAAGCTCTACCTTAGGGACGAACTTTACCTACCGGCCGGATGCGCCAGCTCCATGAAGGGATAGCCGAAAGCCTTCCGGAGAACATCCATGTCCTTTCAAAAACGCTCAAAGCGGGGCTTAGAAATTCTTGGTGGGAAACAGCCGCAAAAATGGAGAGATTTTTGGATACCGAATCCAAAAATCGGCTGACCCAGCGCGAGAAATCATCGGATTTCTCGTGATGTGTCAGCTGTGCTCCATTTTTGCGGCTGTTTCCCGCCTAGAATTTCTTAGGCCCGTGGCCGCATTTTTGAAAGGACATGGATGTTCTCCGGAAGGCTTTCGGCTATCCCTTCATGGAGCGTCCCCGTCCGTCGACAAGTCTAAAGCTTGCCGCCTAAATCCCCGATACAAACTCTTTTACATGCATGAGCGCCGCCCCGACCGCAGAGGATTCATACTGATAATAGCAGGTTTTGATAAAGTTCACTTCTTCGCCAAACAGGCTGTTCTTTTGCACCTCAGCCGCTATTTCCTCCACATAATCTCCGAGAAAACTTCCCACATATCCGCCCAGAATGATATCGCAGTCAAAGGATGTCCTAAGGTTTAATATAGTCAGTACCAGATATTCTTTATATTCATCCCACACTTTCTTTTGTATCTCTTCGCCTTTTGCAAGCTTTCTGAAAAAATCTTCCAGAGTCTCCTCCCCCAAGCGCAGGTTCGTAGCAGAGCAATATGCATTCACACAGCCCCTGCGTCCGCAGTAGCACGCCTTCCCCCCCGGCTTTATGATGAGATGTCCGAATTCACCGCCTTTTTGCGTCTCTCCGTAGTAATTCTGCCCGTTGATCAGAATCGCCCCACCCACCGTATTACTAAGCGATAGGTAAATCACATTTTCCAAATTACCGGCCCGCCAAAGCTCTGCAAATCCACCCGCATTAGCGTCATTGCTAAACAGGCAGGGATAGGGAATCCTGCTCCGGAATTCATCCAGGTCTCCGCCGTCAAAGTCCAGCACCTTGCCGACCATCATGTACTTTGAGTCCGCATCAATGATGCCCGGCAGAGAGATTCCCACCCCGAGAATTGTGCTGCGCTCTACATCCCATTCTTCCAAAAAATCTTCTAATTTGATCACAAGATTGTCAAAATATTCTTTTTCGTTTTTAAATGTATAACGTATTCTTCTGTATTGAAGTATATTGCCCTTCAGGTCAATCAACATGAATACTGCGTGATTCCTTGTAATGTCCAGACCAACCGAGACCTTCGCAGCAAAATTACAGCCAATGACCTTTGGCCTCCGCCCTCCTGTAGATTCTTTAACCCCTGAATCCATGATCAAATTCTCTGCCTTCAGCTCTTTCACATTCTGCAGCAGCGTCGGCATACTCATGTCCAATATTCCCGCAATATTCTTTAGTGATTCTGGCCCATGTTCATAAAGGAGGTGATAAACCCTGCTCCTGTTATTCCGCTTAACATCCATATTATTCAGCTTATTTTCCGTCATATCTTCCCTCGTTTTATAAAAGTATTTTATTAATGTATTAATTTTAACACATATTCCTTACCAATACAATCATTTTCCCACAACAGAACCATTCACAATTACGCTGTAAGCACATAATGATCTCCTTTTGCAAAAAACAAGGCTCCTTCTGTGTCCCGGGACTATGCCATACCAGCAAAAGGAAGGGATAGCCGCAAGCCGCCCAAGTGCAGCTATGCCGTTGTGAAACGCTAAAGCGGACCTTAGAAATTCTTGGAAGCCGACAGCCGGGAAAGTGGGGAGATTTTGTGATCTCCGAATCACAAAATCGGCTGACCCAGCGCGAGAAATCATCCGATTTCTCGTGATGTGTCAGCCCGTGCCCCACTTTCACGGCTGTCGGATTCCTAGAATTTCTTAGGTTCGTGTCCGCATATCACAACGGCATAGCTGCACTTGGGCGGCTTGCGGCTATCCCTTCCTTTTGCGCCCCGCCCCCATCTACTACGAAAATGCAATCACAGACTTCACCATTTCGGACTTATGATTGATGCTGTCATCGAGAGCCTGGCTCGTCTGCTCAAAAGTATACGTATTTGTTACAATCTTTTTCAGCGGCAGGTGGTAATCGGATACCGTATGTATCGCCGCCTCGTACAGATTTTGATAACGGAACACCGTATGCAGCTTTACTTCTTTATTCATAATCTTCCCGAAATCATACTGGAAAACCGGATTTGCCGCCATGCCTACCATAACTATAGTCCCGCCTCTTGCCACCAGTTCCGCTGTCTGCTGTGCTGTCTGCTGGCTCCCTGCAGTTTCAAAGACCAAATCCGCACCTCTGCCGTTTGTGGCATCCATGACTGCCTGTACCGCGTCTTCCTGATCAGCCCGGATTACTTTCACTGCTCCCAGTTCTTTTGCCATGTCAAGACGGCTTTGGATCACATCCACCATGTATACGTTTTTCACGCCCATCGTCGACAGCGCCATCAGTGTACACAAACCTATGCATCCGGCCCCCAGGATCACTGCACTCTGTCCCACTCTGGCTTCCGCCTGCATGGCTGCATGCATTCCCACACAGAACGGTTCGATCAGCGCTCCCTCTATTGTATCCATCCCTTTTGGAAGTTTAAAAACCATATCAGACGGATATTTTATATACTCCGCAAAGGCCCCGTCATAAGGAGGCGTTGCCAGAAACACGACATCCGGGCATAAATTATATCTTCCACTTTTACAGAATTCGCACTTTCCGCATGTATAACCAGGTTCCACAGCCACGATATCCCCGCTTTCCAGATTCTTTACCGAAGATCCGACTTTACAGATTTCCCCTGCGCATTCATGGCCTAATACCATCGGCTGGTTCACTACAAAATCCCCGATTCTTCCATGCTCATAATAATGGATGTCGGAACCGCAGATCCCGCAGTGTTTTACTTTAATCAGAACCTCGTCATCCCCGATCTGCGGAATATCCCTCTCTTCCATCACAACTTCTTTTATTTTCGTCATTACCGCTGCCTTCATAGCTGCCTCCTATCCTGATCAGTTACCCTATTCGTTACTATTCACGGCCTATGGGCGTGCATAGTAACCCCTATTCCCTCTTGTTTGATGCCAGGGCAAGAATTTTTTCATCGCTGACATCCTTATGCATAAGCTCACCAGTGATCTGCCCCTCATACATGACAATCACTCTGTCGCAGAGCGAGATAGTCTCCTGCATCTCGGACGATACCATTACGATACTGACGCCCTCTTTTACAAGCTCATTCATAATCTGATAGATCTCTTCTTTGGCTCCCACGTCTATCCCCTGGGTCGGCTCATCCATGAATAATATTTTAGGATGGTTCATCAGACATCTTGCAATTACAACTTTCTGCTGGTTACCGCCGCTTAAGTTTTCAATCAGCTGTCCCTGTGAAGGAGTCTTGATGTTCAGCTTCTTAATATACTGCTCCGTCAGGCTCCTGCATTTGCGGGTGTTTAAAAGCCCCGCCTTAGACCTCAGTTTCCTGAGATACATGACCGATGCATTATCCCGGACACTCAGCTTCAGGAACAGCCCCTGGGTCTTCCGTCCTTCCGGCACCAGCCCCATTCCCTGTTCAATCGCCTCTCCTGTCCTCTGCAGATGGCATTCTTTTCCCAGGATTTTTATAGTTCCGCTCTGTCTTGGGTCAGCACCATACACTGCCTGCAGCACTTCACTTCTGCCTGCCCCTACAAGCCCTGTAATACCCAGAATTTCCCCCTCGTACAGTTTAAATCCTACATGTTTCACTTTGTTGCCCACGCACAAATCCTCCACTTCCAGTATCACACGGCGGTTCTCATAATCATCAAGGAAGCTTTCTCTCACCGTTATCTTGCTGTATTCCCTGCCCACCATATAGGAAATCATCTTCTCAATTGTCATATTGCTTTTGTCGTCAGTCACAATATGGCAGCCGTCTCTCAGCACCGTGATTTTATCCGCCAGCCGCATGATTTCATCGAGTTTGTGCGAAATGTAAAGAATTGTCACTCCTGATTTTTTCAGTCCCAATATGATCTCTTCCAGAAAGTTTGCTTCACTGGCCGTAAGAGAACTTGTGGGTTCATCCATAATAATCAGTTTTGATTTCAGTGCCAGCGCCTTTGCAATCTCCACTAACTGCTGCTGAGAAGTGCTGATATCCCGGATCAGTGTATGGGCATTTAAATAATCCAGCCCAACTTCTTTCAGCGCCTCCTCCGTTTTAGCATACAGTTTCCGGATATTCAGGAAGCCGCCCTTCCCTTTTGGAAGTCTGCCCGCAAATATATTTTCGGCAATATCCAGCGCCGGGGACAGGGAAAGTTCCTGATGAATCATCGAAATCCCCATATCCTGTGCGTGACTTACACTCTTTAGCTCAAGCCTCTCCCCTTCGAACACCAGGCTGCCCGATGAGGGCTGGTAAACGCCTGATATGATATTCATCAGTGTAGACTTACCCGCCCCATTTTCTCCGACAATTGCGTGAATCTCCCCCTCCATGATATCGAAGCTGACATCATCCAATGCCTTGACACCTGGAAAATATTTGCAGATATTCTGAAATTTATAGATTGCTTTCCGCTCCATATGCGCTCCTTTTGCCTTGCAGCATTCTTATCACCTGCAGTCATTATTTATTCCGGAAAATATTCATTTACATTTTCTGGTGTTATCACGTCTAAAGCAGTAAACACATTACCGGTTACTTCCGGCTTTCCTGTAATCACCTGATTGTATCCATAAACGATCGGATTTGCGCCCTGGTCAAATGGTCCCTGGCTTATAGTTGCATTGATTGTTCCCTTTCTGAGAAATTCAATGACTTCATCCATATAGTCGTAGCAGACAATTTTCACTTTTCCTTCCAGCCCTAAGTCTTCAATTGCCTGAGCCGTTCCAATCTGGCCGTTTGCAGTACAGATAATCCCGCTCAGATCGGGATTGCCGGTCAGAAGGTCTGTTGCCACATTATAGGCTACCTGGTCATTATCACTGCACTCTATGGTTTCCAGTAATTTGATATCCGGGTATTTTTCTTTAAACTGGTCTTCGCTTCCTGTCCTGCGCAGTTCATGGGCATTGACGCTGAAGAGACCTGTAATGATACCCACCGTGCCTTTTCCGCCAAGTATATCTGTCATCAGGTCAGCCGCTTTCTGTCCCGCTGCATATAAATCCTGGCCGATAAACGCTACTCTTGAACATTCCTGGGCCGTGTCTGAATTGTAGTAATAAACCGCAATACCAGCGTCCGTTGCTTCGTCTACGATGGGGCAGATGGAATCGGATACGCCGAATGTGCTGATCACATCGTATTCCTTTACGATACAGGTCTGGATTGCGTCATAGAACAGCTGGCCGTCCAGGGATTCCAACGGGATCAGGTCTACCGTACAATTATAGTCCGCAAGCAGTTTCTTTGCGGATTCCATTCCGTTTACGACTTCCAGCCAGAATGGGCCGTAAGGTACACATAAAGCTGCAATTCTGATCTCTTCCCCGGAAGTATTTTCAGCCGGTTTCACCGTGATTCTGGAGGTATCCACCACGACATCGTCCAGAATATTGTCGTCTCCAGCCTCTTCCTCTGCATCATCCTGCTTCGTTTCCCCGGTTGTCTCCGTTTTCGCCGCCTTTTCTTCTGGCGCATTGTCTGCTCCGCATCCTGCACAAAGGCAGATTACCATTGCTGCACTTAAAATAAATCCCAACACTCTTTTTTTCATAAAATAATTCCTCCCTTTTTAAATTCCTTTGTTGATTTTCCGCTGTTTAAAAAATGCCTTGACCGGATCAATTGACACCGCAATAATGATTACGATTCCAATGCTTGCCGTCTGCCAGTAAGAAGGTAACCCCAGGAGCACAAAAGCATTTTTCAGTACCCCCATGATTGCCGCCCCGACCATGACGCTCCAGATCTTTCCTTCACCTCCGCTCATACTGAAGCCTCCGATTACAACGGCAGCAATGACATCCATCTCATACCCGTTTCCAAGCTGGGAATCCGCGCTTCTGAGTTTACCTGTCGCAATCACCCCGCATAATGCGGCCAGAAACCCGTGGATAACATAGACCAGCACCTTAATACGCTCTACTTTGATTCCCGAGATCTTTGCTGATCTTTCGTTATTTCCCACGGCATAGATGTTCCTTCCGGACAATGTATACTTGGAAAAGACTGTTCCTATTATAATCACCAGCGCCATAATAATAACGGCAACCGGGATCTGTCCTACTTTTCCATTTCCCAGCCAGTTCAGGGGCGTATTTACACTGATCGGCATTCCATTTGTAATCAGCAGGATTAACCCCTGCATAATCTTCCCTGTGCCCAATGTGACAATAAATGGGGCAAGTTTCATATATGTAACCAGCACACCGTTCACTGCACCAATAAAAACCCCCATCAGCAGGACACCGATAAACGTCAGCCACATATTGCTGCCCTTACTTATCATGCTTGCAAGCATACAGCCGCAGATCCCTACCGTGTAACCGACCGAGAGGTCAATTCCGCCGGTCAGTATGACAAAGCCCATGCCGATTGCCAATATGGCATACTGGGAAACCTGATACAGGATATTTATAATGTTAGAGCTTTTTAAAAAATAGGGACTTAGGAATGACATCGCTATACACAATAATGCCAGTGCAATGATCACGCCAAACTCGCTGGTACTTGTAAACTTATTGATGGATTCTTTATTTTGAACCTTTGCCTGCTCTCCCATGCGCCGTCCCCTCCCTATTTTGCCATCCGGTTATAATCCCGGACAGCCTCAAACATCGCATTTATATTTTCTGGTTTGGTCGGACCCTGGATGTTATGGATTGCATTAAATACAAAGCCTCCGCCCGGCGCAAATATTTTCAGACGTTCCAGCACTTCCGTATAAACCTCTTCCGGTGTCCCGAAAGGAAGCGTCCTCTGCGTATCTACTCCCCCGCCCCAGAAAACAAACTTGTCTCCCCATTTTTCTTTCAGCATCCTTGGATCCATGCCGTCCGCGGAACATTGTACCGGATTCAGGATATCAACGCCCGCCTCATATAGTTCGGGCATTAGTTTTTCGATCGCCCCGCAAGAGTGGAAAAAGACTTTCCAGTCTGTATTCCGGTGGATCCAGTCATTCAGTTTTTTATGGCGGGGAAGGTAAAATTCGCGGTACATATCGTTGGATATATACTGTGACCGCTGTGTCCCCAGATCTGTACCGCTGACAAATACGGCCTGGATTTTATTCCCCGCTATTTCTTTTAAGAGCTTCACGTTTTTCATCGCTGTTTCTAACTGCATCTCATAGCATTCATGGACATATTCCGGAACCGTGTAATGCGCTACCAGCCAGTCTTCCGGAGAACGGATTCCCTTTGGAAGCTTCTGTGCCGGTCCCGGTATATAAGCCATATCCCCCATAGCCGTCAGTGCAGCCGCACCAAAGATTGCGTAATCCGTATTGTTGTAATAATAATCAATCTGTTCTTCCATGAAGCGAAGCTGTTTGTCTGTGTAGACCTGATAATCGTTCTTATAATCTTCTCTGGCATTGGCATTATCTTCGTCGAACTCTCCCACTGTGTGATCCACGTTGTCGAAAAAATACCCCCCAGCCGGCAGCTTAGCGACAGGCTTTGCGTGTCTGTCTCCGCACGGGTACATGTATGTATTATTCTTTTCGTCAACTGAGCAGACAAAACCGGCCGGCACCTCTACCTCCAGTCCCTGAGGAAGATGCCAGGACTTCCAGCCTGCATTTTCGAAGCCATAGATCGTCGTGTTTGTGCCAATTCCCACAATATCAATTCCAAGAGCCTTCCTGATCTCCTCATCTACCTCGCCCAGCAGCTGAAAGGGTTCGCTGATCCGTTCTCTTTTAGGAGTCAAACCCAGATAACTGCGCAGATTAGACAGCGCTTCTGCATGAATGCCGGTTGTAGAAGCAGCGCCCAGGTCCACCACTACTTGTCCAGGGTCCTGATGATGAATCGTTTGAATAAATCTTTCTCTTGATGTACCGCCCATTTTGCACCTCCGAATAAAGTAAAATACTTTATTTAAATTGTTTTATAAATGTATTATAGTGAATAAGTGTGAATTTGTCAATTCGTGTTTTTTACTAATCTTTTCTTTTGATTTTTTGCTATTTCTACCAAAAAAAAATGCCATTCGATAAAAATCGAATGACACTTTAAAGCTTTTCTTTATATCGTTTTTTCCACAAACTCAAATTCTTCCTGCATAACCAGCGCTGCCGCACCAATGGCGCCCAGATCCCGGCCGAATTCAGAGCCAAGTATCTGCAGCCCTTTGTAATTTTCTTTTAAAGAGTTTTCTTTTACACATTTTCTCAGTATCTCAAAAAACGGTTCACCGATCCTGACCATCTCGCCGTAGAATACAATTTTTCTGGGGGCAAATATATTTACAAGCATACTGAACGTCTCGCCCAAATACCCCGCCACCTGTTTCATCAGATTCTGTGAATCAGGATGCTTCAAAAGTACGGAATCCACAAAAGTTACGATTGTAATTTCACTCAGATCACCGTTCACCATATCCACAATTTCCCGAAACCGCCCTACTTTGATCCCATCTTTAATCTTACTCACGATTGCAAAGTCCGATACTTCCGTGTTCAGGCAGCCGTAGCGCCCACAGGAACATATCCGGCTCCCTCCGCTTACCTTTACATGGCCAATCTCCCCCGGAAAGCCATTGATGCTGCTGACCGGCATATTATTGATAATCGGCATAACCCTCGCACCGGTACGTACAGAGAAAAAGAGCATATCTTCACATTTTCCGTTGTATACCAAACATTTATATGCATAAATCATACCGCTTACATTGTTCTCCATGTAACACGGAAGCCCAAACTCCTCTTCAATCATCTTCTTCAGGGGTATATTATCCCAATCCCTGATGTGACTGTACGAAATGGCGATTCCCTTCTTTTTATTGCTGTATCCGGGCACACCCAAACCAATACCAAGCACTCTTCCCTTTTTTCCATGCAAAATGTCCATAGCCCGGTAAATATTCTCTTTCAGCATTGTCAGAACTGCATCCGCATGGGTTTGTGACTCTGCTATTACACTTTCTCTTGAGTATATAACATTGCCGGCAAAATCCAGAACAACACAATGCATAATCCGGCCGTTGAATTCCAGGCCGATGAAATATCCTCCATCCGGGTTGATCCGAAGCCACACCGGCTTTCTTCCTACTCTTGCTTCCGCACATTCCTCCTCATATATCAAACCTTCGCCAAGCATCTCTTCTATCGTATTCAATACAGTTGTCATACTATATGCTGTTGCTTTTTTCACATCATATCTGGAAACATCCTTCTGATACCGAATAATACTCAGCATTTTATTCCGCTGATAATATTTTCGACTTTCCATGATGGATTCCCTGCTCATAGCCTTAACCTCTCGGATTCATGAATTTTATATATATTCTTTATATATCATACTCTTAATCCATCCGGCATGCAAGCTTTAGCGCCCATTTTCAGGGGCTTCCTATCCTTTTGCAAACAGTTCGGTCCCGTCTGGACTGTTAGCCCTTTACGGCCCCTGCTGTCAACCCCTTTACAAATTGTTTCTGAACGATAATATAGAATACAAGCATCGGTATCGTAATCAATGTCAGCGCAGCGAATAATGTCCCCGGCTGGCTGAAATAAGCTCCATTGTACTGTTGTGCGATCAGCGGCAGCGTTTTCACAGACTCCTTGGTCAGCGTACACATGGCAAGAAAGAACTCATTCCATGAAGTCAAAAACTGCCAGATGACAATGACCACAATCCCCGGCTTCAGAAGAGGACATACAATCTGCAGGAATAACCGGATAATCCCGCACCCGTCAATCACCGCAGCTTCTTCCAATTCTTCTGGAATGCCTACCATAAAGCCCTGAAGAATCGTAATGGCAAAAGGGATTCCGAGCGCAGCATATGGAAAAATCAACCCTAAGTAATTATTAATCCAGCCCAGTCTGCTGTTCAGCTGCGTAATCGGAACAACAAGCCCCGCTATCGGCACCATCAGAGTACATAAGAGGATATTGTATATCAGAACCTTCCCATGCACATTCTTTCTGGAAAAGCCGAACACAGCCATGCTTGCACAAATTGTAACAAGCGCCACTGATGTAACCGTAACAATCACGCTTCCCATAAAATTCTTCCATAGATCAGGGTTCTGTCTCAGTACATTTGCATAGTTTTTAAACGTCACGTCCGATATAAACAGCTGCGGTAATCCGATGGTATCCGGTGTCCGAAGAGACATGCTTACCATGAAGATCAACGGAACCATAAAAATCAATGTCACGACTATGAGAACACTACTCCAGATTATCTGTTTTTGCTTCTCTTTTGCTGTCATGGTTTAATCCGCCTCCTTCCTCATAAAATCGCCCGCTCCGAGTCCCTTCACCTGGAATACAGTAAGCACCAGAGCGAACAGTAATATTACTACGGATAAAGCGGAAGCATATCCCATCTGCTGATTTGTAAACCCGGACTGGAAAATGTAAGTTCCGGGCATCTCTGATGCATGATTCGGACCTCCTCCGGTCATGGTATAGATCAGGCCGAAGGTCTGAAGTGAGCCGATGATGCCAAGCATCAAAAGGGATTTATGTGTGGATGCCAGTGAGGGAATATAAATATAAAGAATTTCCTTCCACCGCGTCGCCCCATCTATTTTGGCCGCTTCTTTCATATCCTCCGGGATCTGGGACATTCCGGCCACATACATGATCATGGACCACCCCGTCCATTCCCATATGTTGGCGATAATACAGCCAAAAATTGCAGTATTGGGCATTCCGAGGATATTTACCTGTCCTCCGATACCGAGAACCGATAAGTAGTGTGTAATGATCCCCTGATATGGCTGCAGCATTTTTCCCCAAACAATAGCTACAACTACTACAGACGTAACTACCGGAAGGAAAAATACTGTTCTGAAAATACCTTTTCCTTTTTGAAGCTGTTCTTCTATTATATATGCCAGGAAAAATCCGACTCCCGCCTGAATCGGCACTGTCGTGATAATCCAGAAAAGAGAATTCCTCATAGTCGTCAGAAATACTTTATCCTGAAAAATTCTGATATAATTCTCCATCCCGACAAAAGTCATATTTTTCAGAGTAGACCAACTGAACAAACTGCTCCAGCCTACAAACCCTATCGGATATAAAATATAAAACAGGAAGAACAGTACAGACGGAAGAATAAACAAATACCCTGGGATATTATGTTTTTTCTTTCCCTTTGCCTTTACTGCTGTGTTACTCATCTTTTATCCTCCTTCCAGCCGCATTACTGTATATGTTTACACTGCCGTGTTCAAATATGGGAGAACCTCTGCCCCATAAAAAGGGTTTGGTTCTCCCAGTTAAGTTCACCTAAGGCTTATCTGTTTGGGATTATAAACAGTGGCTCCGCCGCCTATAATGCATCCTGCGCATCCTGTACTGCCTGGCATCCCTGCTCTGGCGTGAGTTCGCCGGAACCAACGCCTGCAAGTGCATTCTGCAGTGCTGTTTCAATCGTAGGCTCGCCGATCCTTTGATTCATTGCGCTGTTCAAATCTTCTGAGAAGCTGTTATACTGTTCAACCAGGTCTTTATTCAGTTCTGTATTCTTAGGTTCGATCCCTTTGAACGCCGGAAGATTGTTTACATCATCCACACATGCCTGGATACCAGCGCCTGCGCTGAATGATTTGAGTGCTTTCCATGCGGCATCCGGATTTTTGCAATTCTTTGTGATTCCATAACCAAAGTCAATTCCGCCTACTGGAGTTGCCGGATTTTTAGCCGTACCTACAGCCGGCAGATAGAAGAACCCAAAATCCCAGTCAGCAATCGTTGTTGCCGGATCTCCAGCCGTAAATTCCTGACACCACCAGGAACCAAGCGCCATCATTGCCGCTGAATCTGATACGAAAGCAGGAGTTCCGTTCGTATTTGCATCTGCAGACATCGCTCCCGTCTGAACGATCCCATCATCAAACATCAGTTTAAAGTTGCTCATTGCCTCCACCATAGCAGGATCTGTCCATTTAATTTCGCCGGACTGTGCTTTGTCAAATATCGTTGTGTCCAGCTGTGAACACAGCATTGTAAAGAGATTTACACACTGCCATCCATTGGCTCCGCCAAAGAACAGTGGCGCCACGCCATTATCATTCAGTGTCTTGCAGACCGCTTTAAATTCGTCATATGTTTTCGGAATATCGAGGTCGTATTTTTCGAATACGTTCTTATTGTAAACAATAGAAATCACCTGTGCCTCTACTGGAAGTATGTAATTGCCTTCATCTCCTGACTTATTCCCCATCTGAATCTGGTCTGCAATCATCTCCGGGTAATTATCTTTCCAGTTATCGCCCCACTCCTCCTGTGCGTAAGAAGAATAATCCATAAGGTAATCCGCATACTGCGCGGTCAGGGAGCCTGGCTGAAGGCCAATAATATCCGGAAGATTGTCCGATGCAGCAGCTGCAGACAATGCGGAGAGATATTCCGGATCATAATTATAATAGGTAAACTCAATCTCAATATCCGGATTTTCTTTTTCAAAAGCCTCAATCATCTTGTCACATGTACGTGTAATCGGGGACCATGACCACATGGTCAATGTCGTCTTTTCTGTTTCGTTGCCGCTGCTCTCACTGGCTTTGGAATCACTGGTTTTGCTGTCACTGCTCTTGCTGTCTCCGTCTGAAGAGCTGCCGCAGGCTGCCAGACCCGCAACCATCGTCAATGCTAATACTACACTTGCCACTTTTTTCAACTTCATACTGTTTTCCTCCATCTCTTTCTACGTGTTTCGCCTTGTTCTGCTGTTTTACTGCAAAACGGTTCCCCGGGGGCGTGTATGACAGCATGCCCTTCGGTTATATTACTCTCCCACTAGTGGAAGTAGGATTCCTCCCTGTTATTTAACTCTGCCTAAACGGTTCTCCTTATATATCTCAAAGAATCTTGCTATTTCGTCCACATCCAATGAAGCTTCTCCGCCAAGTATATATTTTGTAATCAAAATCTGTTCTGCTATTGATTCGCATGCTTCCACAACATTCATGGCTTCCTCCACAGTCCTGCCTACGGCAAGGCTTCCGTGGTTTCCCAGAAGTACGATTCTGTAGCCCTCCGCAAAGTAAGGCTCTGCCATCGTCATAATGAACTTTGTTCCCGGCGCCCCATATGGCGCACAGGGAATCTTATGGAAGTTTCCCATCATCTCCGGAAGCGCCGTTGTCTCCACATCCAGCCCCGCCATAGAAAATGCAGTCAGTACTTTCGAGTGACTGTGAACAACACCTCCCACATCCCAGCCGTTCTCTTCGCAGATATCATAGGCCATACTGTGCATGATAATTTCCGAAGTTTCTTTCATCCCAAAGATACGCTCCCCATCCCGATTCACAACAGCAATCTTCTCCGGTGTGAGAAGGCCTTTATTTTGTCCGGTTGGCGTAATATAAATTTTGCCGTCCACTTTTGCAGAAATATTCCCTGCAAAGGAATTGACCAGTCCTTTGTCGTCCATGCGCTTAGCTACGGCCAGCACCTGATTTACCACCTCCTCGGATATTCCCAGTTCTTTCATTTTTTCCATGTAATTTTCGCTCATCTTTGTCCTCCTTTTTTTACATGCAGGTTTCTTCCCGTACTACTTGCAGATCCCTTTTTCTGTCATTTTCTGCAAATCCTCTTTCCATCTTTCTTTTTCTTCTGTATGCGGCTGGTATTCCTTCATTTCGAATGAATTTGCGGCTAATTCCCGGATCTCTTTGATCGACGCCACCTCCCCCATCGAATACATCTGTGTCATCACATTACCGGCCAGTGTTGCATATGGCATGCCCCCATAGACAGGCATTCCCAGCGCATCGCTGATGAACTGCATCAGCACGTAATTTCTGCTTCCGCCATTTACTCCCGACACCCTCTCTACCGGAATCTCAAGCTCCTTATTCAAGTACTCAACACAATACATGACTTTCAATGCAATGCTTTCCAATATACAACGGACGAATTCTGCATCCGTCTGCAGTGTCTGCTGCCCGGTCTGTTTCAGATAGGCATTTATTTTTTCTTTTGCGTTGCCGCCCGCATTATTTAAATGTGTATCATCGGCATCCACGTACACCCGCTTTGATTTACATGAAAGGGCCATTTTCATAATTGCGTCATACTCATAATCATGTCCCTCGGCCTTCCAGGTTCTTCTCAGTTCATTCAGAAGCCAGAATGCCGCAAAATCCCGATATAGAATCTTCCGGTCTTCTATGACTCCCGCATTTTTAAATCCGCCTTCATAGGCCTTATCAGTTATAATGCAGCGGGAAAGTTCGATTCCCATATTAATATTGGTTCCAATACTCATGTATACCTGGTTTACGCCGAAGCCCGGGATTCCAACCACCGCCGACGCTGTATCATGTCCCGGCACTGCAATGACCTTCGTATCCGCGGTTCTCGTAATCGAAGCAATCTCCGGGAGAACACAGCCTTTTACCGATCCTGTATCCACAATGTCCGTCAGCATCCTTTCCTGTATGCCAAGCCTTCGGAACACCTCCCACGCCCAGTCATCCTGCTCCGGCTTCATGAGCCCCGATGTTCCGGCAATCGAACGCTCGGTTGACATCTGCCCACAGAGAAAATATCCCAGCAGATCCGGCAGAAAAAGCATCTTATCTGCCAGCTCAATGATCTTATCCCCATGTTCTATGTAAGAGTAAAGCTGAGGCAATGTGTAAGAACGATTAGGCTGGCATCCGGTGAGTTCAAATAGTTTTCTCTTCGGAAGCACTTCGTAAGATTTCTCCAGAGATTGTTCTGTGCGCAGATCCCGATAATGATAAACCGGCTCCAAAAGCCTTCCCCTTTTATCCAGAAATCCGTAGCTTGCCCCCCATGTATCAATACCAATCGTGGCTGCCCCCTGCTCCCTGGAGTAAAAGTCAAGACCTTTTAATATGCTATTGTAAAGCGCAAACAAATCCCAATATAGATTTCTATTCAAGGATAAGGGCCGGTTTGGAAAGTCAAAATAATCACCAATCTCGACGTGATCCCCGTCAAAATATCCTCTTGCCATCTTACCGCCGCTGGCTCCCAGGTCTGCCGCAATAGATATCTGCTTCTTCATTGCTTTCCTCCTGTTATTTTTTCTTTTTCGATAATATTATTCTACCTAATAACAACTTAAATGTCAATATTTAAATTCTGTATCGATTATATTTAGTATTTTTGCCTAATATTATTATTGTTTTCGATATAAATGCCCTCTAAAATCTTATTATTTCTCTATAAAAACGCACAAATGATACAATGCCCTTTTGCGGCCAAATATAAATGGCATTAAAAAATAGGAATATGCCGTGATAAATCATGTGCTGGAAAGCACTCAATTCCACGGCATATTCCTATTCTTTGGTAAAGGACTTAAAACATATCTGTTCAGTACAAAGTCCCCACATATCCATCTGCTTTCTGCTGCATATAACATTCGCAGAACTGACTCGATTCTATGATCTTCAGTGCATACTCCATCCCTGCTGCAAGTTCTTTCTCCTTTAATTCGTCCATCGGGATCCAGTAGACCCGGCCTTCTTCTGAGCTTTTTAATTCTCCTGCATATTTATCTGCCTTATACAGGAAGATTATATGATGAATCCCCGCTTTCTTCCAATGATAGACTCCGCAAAAACGGGGATTTTCTATATCCAATCCCGTTTCCTCATGAATCTCACGAACTACAGAATCATGAAAATTTTCTTCCTGTTCAACATGCCCTCCTGGAAATGTTGTTCCGGTATAACTGTCATTGACTTTATCCAACGCAAGTACATTCCCTTTTCCATCCTGGATCATGCACATATTCATAAAACAGACGGTTTCTGTCTTATTTTCCGATTTTACATTCAGTGATCGCTTTACTCTCTTTGTCTGCAACAATTTCCCCTCTAACATTTTATGATTTTTTTGTGGCACCGGGATCATCTCCTTCCTTCAACAAATTGTATATACTAAAATAATTGTACCCCCAGCAGCTCCAGTATTTCATCATGTGGGGCGTCTGCGTCCGCCTGGAACACATCAATATGATTCAGATCCCCGCATCTGTCTGTGAACGCAGGGAATAAGAAGCCGCACTCCGGATTCCCGGGATTGTATTCCCCAAGAAGCGGGCATACAGCGCAGATAATATATTCAAATACTTCCTCGGACTCCCACAGGCGTTCATGATCAGATGCCTTTGCCGGAATGTCATAGCGGTCATGAAATAGTAGAACAGCGTAATCCGATTTTGCGTGGTATTGTTCCATCACAGTTTCATAAAATGTGTCCAGCAGGGCATCATTTTTCAACCCGCATTCTTTTATTGCCATAAGCATCTGCCACATACTGCCTGGTTTTTGCTGTTCCTGCGGAAATTCATATTTTTTCAGATTTACATTCGTAGGGGAGTAAGGAATTGCCTTCGCCAGCGCCAGCTTATTTGTCCGCTCCGCCGGGGACAGTTTTAAAAAATTTATATTAAAACTTCCGTCGAATATTCCTTCTCTGTCTGCATAGCACCCGGCAATTCTTGTAACCGAATTACGGGCGAGGGTCATACGTCTGGTCAGTTCCAACATGTCTTCTCTGTTTATTATGCTATTTGTGTTTTTTGTTTTTATCATTATTATTCTCGCTTTGATTAGTCACTATATTTCTGTTGAATCCGGGGGCAGGTTTCTTATATGCACCAAGAATGCTCTTGCAGCTTTGCCTTCATCCTGATTATAAACGTAACCGCTATGTTCTGCTACCCAAAGAGCTGTGTTTTCGAAAAGATCACACATTAACATAACAGATTTCCACGCTTCATCAACACGCCCCCCGAAATAGGTATCTAAGTATAGCTGATATTCTTCGCCCGAAAGCCACCGGTACATGTATTTTGCTGATTTTCCCACGCTTACCTGATAATCCGTCATATATCCTATTTTCCAGGACAGCATCTTTTCCAGCTGCTTACGCACAACGTAATTTGCCATATCCTGCACATAAGGAATTTCTTTGCGCCATAACCCCTTTGCTATATTATTACTGCACCACCAGAATTCATTACAGCACGCAGTATATTGTTCTGCTGTGGGTTTTTGTACCCAATACTGCTGATCGGTGGGTTCCCCTATCAGCGGCAGTATACCCTTTTTATCTAATAAGATTTGACACAGCTTGTCTTTTTCAATATTCTGCAGTGCATGTTCTGTTGATTCGACGTGTAAGTCCACGCGGATGCCATCTTTGAACTGCATAAGCCAGCCATAAAAATTTTCCTTATCGTTAGGGTAATCCGGGCTTTCATCCGGATACTGCATGTACATGATATCCCCAAATTGGGTTATCCACAGGAGGTCATTTATGAAATCGGCAGTTTTTTCTACAACATATACGATATCATAGTCCTGAAAGATATCCTTCGGCGCATTTTTATTTGTGCGAGAGCCGTTCATATATACCGCTAATATTCTGTCATCATTGTTTGCTATGTCTAAAAAGAGTTGGTACATTTCCTGTTCGTTTCGCATAGGTATCGTTCGATTTTCCTTTTCCATTTTATTAAAGATGTGTACGGCACGGTCTAAACTATAACCATTGCTCCCAGACAGAACACCCTGACAAAAGCAGTTTCTTGTTTATTGCCGAATCAGTCTGATAATGATATAATCGTTCAAGAGTACCGTGTACAGGGTAGGATCCTCCCAACTTCACAGAAGAGGGGAGGTGGTGCGGATGGACGCTTATGAAGTGTTGTCGTTGCTGTTTTTAGGCGGCGGTTTTCTGCTCGCATTACTTACCTACATAGATAGGCATAATAAGCGAAAATAAAAAATGCCTACCCTGTTCGGCAATAACGGGGTAGGCGCGTCCTTATGTAGGACGTAATCCTAAACTGTGAGGCTCCCACCACTGTGGGCGGTACTCTCCTTATTTCTAAATATAACACATCTTACATCTGATATCAAGTTTCTATTCCTTAAAAATCCACAAAAGACAATCTATGAAACCTTTCTAAGCCCCAGTCCTAAATATCAACCAAACCATACTTAAAGATAAAACATAAAAAAAAAATACACTATCTCCTATTTTAAATTTTTCTAAATTCTTTCAAAATTATTATCCCCCAGTATCACCTGTCACAAAAAAATTCTTAACAAAATTCTTAATTATCGGTATTTTCATTAAAAAGAAAGAGACTGCAGAAATCTGCAATCCCTTATGTCTCCAGCCTTGTAACCAATCGGAGTGACGTGATTCGAACACGCGACCTCTACGTCCCGAACGTAGCGCTCTACCAAGCTGAGCCACACTCCGATATGTATAAACCTCTGCTTCTCTTAAAGAGAAAATTAAGAATCTGCTTTCGCAGATTCTCAACTACGGATGAAGGACTCGAACCTTCACAAACAGAGTCAGAGTCTGTTGTGCTGCCATTACACCAATCCGCATTATCCTGTCTTGTCCTTGTCAGACGCAACATGGTTATTATAGCAGACTCCCCGGAAAAATCAAGCCCTTTTTGTAATTTCCATCAAAAAGTTTTTTGAGACTCTTTTTTCTGAATATTCTGAATACGGTGTGCAATGGGGTCAGACCCCTCTGAAGAGGGGTCTGACCCCATTGCACTGCCCCCTTACCATTTTACAATGCTTTTATTCTTTCTATTGCCTCCACCGTTTTCTCATGACTGCCGAACGCAGTCAGACGGAAGTATCCTTCTCCGCTTGGACCAAACCCTGATCCCGGTGTTCCGACTACACCTGCCTTCTCAAGCAGATGATCAAAGAAATCCCAGGAGCTCATTCCTTTCGGGGTCTGCAGCCATATATATGGCGCGTTTACTCCCCCGGACACGGTGTATCCGGCATCCTTCAGGCCCTGATATATGACTTTCGCATTGTTCATGTAATATGCGACCTGTTTTTTCAGCTGTTCTTTGCCTGCTTCGGAGTATACGGCTTCCCCGGCACGCTGTACAATGTAAGGTGCTCCGTTGTATTTTGTGCCGTGGCGTCTGGCCCACAGTGAATGCAGGGTTACCCCATCGCATTTTATGTCTTTCGGTATGATCGCCGCTCCGAGACGCACGCCTGTGAAGCCCGCGTTTTTGGAGAAGCTTCTGAGTTCGATTGCACAGGTTCTGGCGCCTTCACATTCATAGATTGTATGTGGGACGTCCTCCTCTGAGATATAAGCCTCATAAGCAGCATCGTAAATGATGACTGCCCCTGCCTTGTTTGCATAGTCTACCCAATCCTGGAGCTGCGCCCTGGTTATCGTTGAACCGGTCGGGTTGTTGGGGAAACACAGATAGATGATATCGGGTGTCTCTTTTGGGAGCTCCGGTGCAAAGTTCGTTTCTGCTGTGCAGGGCATGTAGATCACATCGCTCCATGTCTCTGTCTTCGCATCATAGACGCCTGTCCTGCCGGCCATGACATTGGTGTCTACATAGACCGGATATACGGGGTCACATACAGCGATTTTGTTGTCTGTGCTGAAGATTTCCTGGATATTTCCGGAATCGCATTTTGCACCGTCCGAAATGAAGACTTCATCCGCGGAAATATCGCAGCCGCGGGCCTGATAGTCGTCTTCCGCCATGGCTTTCCGCAGGAATTCATAGCCCAGATCCGGTGCATACCCGTGAAATGTCTCTGCTTTTCCCATCTCATCCACAGCGCTGTGCAGGAATTCGATGATGGCCGGAGCCAATGGCTGTGTGACATCCCCGATGCCAAGGCGTATGATCGTTTTTTCCGGGTGCTCTTCGGTAAAGGCATTCACCTTTTTCGCAATTGTAGAAAATAAATAGCTTCCCGGCAGTTTTAAATAATTGTCGTTTATTTTGAACATGCTAGTTCTCCTTTGCTGATGATTGATTCCATTCCCCGTCAAAAACAACTTCCGCGGGGCCCGTCATATATACGGTATCCTTTTCCCGGTCCCATTTGATCAGCAGGTCGCCTCCCAGCAGCCTGACTGTCACTTCGTCCTCTGTCAGGCCGTTTAAGATACTGGAAACAGCTACTGCGCATGCTCCCGTACCGCAGGCAAGCGTCTCCCCGGAACCCCGTTCCCACACGCGCATGCTGACCGTATGTCTGTCGAGGACAGCCGCAAACTCTGTATTGATCCGTTTGGGGAAACGCTCATGGTGTTCAAATTTGGGACCTGTCTTTTCTATATCCAGATGCTCGATATCCTCCATGTAGACAACCGTATGGGGATTGCCCATAGACACACCCGTCATCTTATATTCTGTTCCGTCTACTATAATCGGTTCATTGATTACCAGCTCTTCCTCTGAGATAATCGGAATCAATGCGGCCTTAAGCTCTGGTTTTCCCATGTCTACCTTCACCTGCACTACTTTTCCGTCCTCCACGGAAAGCTCCAGATATTTGATGCCGCCCAGCGTCTCCACCGATATCGCAGTCTTGTCCGTGAGCCCGTAATCGTAAACATATTTTCCCACGCAGCGGATACCATTTCCGCACATCTCCCCCCTGGAGCCGTCCGCATTGTACATTTCCATCTCAAAATCAGCCACTGCAGACGGATTGATCAGAATCAGACCGTCAGAACCGATTCCAAAATGCCTGTCGCTGACCTGTACGGCCACTTCGGACGGATTTTCTATTTTCTCGGTAAAGCCATTTACATAAACATAATCATTTCCCAGTCCCTGCATCTTTGTAAACTTCATTCTTGTCTCTCCTTTTCGCATCTTCTATTCTGACATGATCGTCAGTACCATCTGCGCAGTCTCCAGCATATTGTTCCCGCTGTCCATGCTGCACTTCTGCAGATAGCGGTGCGCCTCTTCTTCCGTCATATGATTGCGCTCCATCAAAAGCGCTTTTGCCTGCCCTATGAGCGCCCGCTGCCCGGGATCCCTGTTCCTGGCTGCCTCTCTTCTCTTCCTGCGTCTTCTCTGCATGGTCTGCATCATCATTTGCAATGTGTTCAGCAGATCATAGCCTTTGACCGGCGTCGGAAGCCCTATCACGCCCTTCACCAGATCCTGGCTCCACTTATCAGGCGAGGCAATCAGGAGCATTTCGAAGGATTCGGGCAGGCATTCCCTTAGTTCTGAATATAACATATCCTGCATTTTATATCCACAGATCATAATGCCTTCCCCAAAATTATCTGCATATTGAAGCGCCTGGGCCCCGGTGGTACAGATACCGGATATGTCAATGCCGCCCCGTACTAACAGGTTGCGAATATTTGCCGCAGTCTCTTTTTTGGGAAATACTACCACAATACTGCTCATACCCGCTTACACCTCCTGCCCATTTTCATTCCAAGCCACACTGTTTTCGTTCCCCATACAGGACGTTTACATTTTATGAAGATAATTCGCAAGTTCCCAGTCCGTCACCTGCATACAATAATCATGGTATTCCTTTTTATGTGAGGCAATCGTTTTAGCTGTCAGGTCCGCTCCCAGCACTTCACGGATGAGTGCGTCTCCCTCCAGTTCGCGAACCGCCTCCATCAGGTTCCATGGAAGAGCTTCAATATGGAGCTCACGGCGCTGTTCCTCTGACATTGCCTGAATGTCTTCATCCACACTGTCCGGCGGCAGAATCTGATTTTTAATGCCGTCCAGCCCGGCAGCAAGCAGAACTGCCAGTGCCAGGTACGGATTCGCAGAAGGGTCGGGGCTTCTGAGCTCTATCCGCGTCTTCTCCCCGCGGACAGACGGAATGCGGATCAGCGGCCCCCTTGTTCTTGCTGACCAGGATATATATACCGGCGCCTCATATCCCGGCACAAAGCGTTTGTAGGAATTCACAGTCGGGTTCGTGATGCAGGTAATGGCCTTCATATGTTTCAGCAGGCCGCCCATAAAATAATACCCGTCCCGGCTCAGGCCGTTTTTATCATTGCTATCCTGGAATATATTCGTGCCGTCTTTTGAAAGTGACAGGTTCAGATGCATTCCGGATCCATAGGTTTCGGATTTGGGTTTAGGCATAAATGTAGCATGCAGTCCGTGGCGTTTTGCAATGGTCTTCACAACCAGCTTAAATGTCATAATATTATCCGCCGTGGCCAGGGCTTCATCATACCGGAAATCAATTTCATGCTGCGCAGGGGCGATTTCGTGGTGGGATGTCTCAATCTCAAATCCCATTTCCTCCAGGGTAAGCACCATATCCCGCCGCGCATTTTCACCGTAGTCCAGCGGCCCGACATCAAAATAACTTCCTCTTTCATGTGTAATCGTGGTCGGAAGACCGTCATCATCCGTATGAAAAAGGAAAAACTCGCACTCCGGGCCGGCATTCATAGTATATCCCATTTCCCGGGCTTCACGTATGACTTTTTTCAGCACGCAGCGGGGATCACTTTCATAGGGTGTGCCGTCCGGGCGGTATACGTCGCATATGAACCGCGCCACCTTTCCCTGCTGCGGCCTCCAGGGGAAGATCTCAAACGTATTTAAATCAGGATATAAGTACATATCTGATTCTTCTGTCCTGGAAAACCCCTCAATAGATGAGCCGTCAAACATGCACTCGTTATTCAGCACCTTCTCCAGCTGGCTCACCGTAACGGCCATATTTTTCATGGTGCCGTAGATGTCTGTAAACTGAAGGCGGATAAAGCCGACGTCCTCTTCCTCTACCATTTCTAAAATATCTTCTCTCGTGTAATCATTCATAAATTACCCTCCTGACTGTTATCTGACATATTTATATCTTTTATACTTCTCACGTGCTTATTTTGTTTCTGTTTACAGGCTTGCCTGCGGAAAAGTTTTCTGGAATTTAAAAATGGGCGTTCTCTCCCCTGAAGAAAACGCCCTTGTTTCGTCTTATTATAACGACCCTGTGAAAAAATGTCAATCTTTCTTATCCGACTTTTTTCATTTTTTTATTTTATGAATTTGCGTATTTTACTTTTGAGTTTTTCAAACTCTCCGCTGTGTACCTGGAGTTCCATTTCGTCATGCATATTAAGGCTGCAGATTCCTAAAATTGACTTGGCATCCACGGTCATTCTTCCCTGCGCCATATCAAGATCTCCTTTATATTCCTTGATAAGCTGTACAAATTCCTGAATCTCGTTAACAGTTGCAAATCCCACTCTTACTGCGTTCGCTGTTAATATTTCCCCCGCCATGGTTCTTACCTCCTGATTGCTATAGAGTACACCCATCCATTGACATTTGATGGAACCGCTTGTTACGTGGCAATATTTCATCACCGATTCAATATTGTACACTATCTTGCACAAAAAGGAAAGTCCTAATGTTAAATTTTTATCTGCTTTTAATCTGCCTTCCGGATGCATCCATATGATAGTCTTCCTTATAGATCAGCTCCGAAACCGGTACAATCTGGTACCCTTTTTCCTGAAGTCCTGTAATCACCTTTTCCAACGCGTCCGCCGTATACTTTGCGCCATTATGGCAGAGGATAATGGAGCCGTTCTGCAGGGATTTGTTATCCAGAACTGTATCAATGATGTTCTGTTCGCCATAATCCTTCCAGTCCAGACTGTCCACGTCCCACTGAATCGCATAATATCCGCATTTCGCGGCAGTCCGGATCACCGTATCATTGTAATCCCCGTAGGGAGCGCGGAACAGCTGCATATCATAGCCTGTAAGCTTCTTTACCTTGTCGTGCACGCCCATGATTTCCGCTTCCTGTTCCGCCTCGGAAAGCTGGCTCATATTCGGGTGTGTCTCACTGTGGTTTCCCAGGTCATGTCCCGCCGCCAGTATGGCTTTCACATCCTCCGGGTATTTCTCCACCCATCCCCCCGTCGTAAAGAAAGTCGCATGGATCTTGTATTTTTCCAGAATGTCCAGAAGCTTCTGCATAGACTCATTGCCCCATGCGGCATCAAAGGTGAGCCAGCCTTCTTCTCAGGTGTGTCCACGGAATAGATGGGAAGCTCCCTTCCGCTTACATTACTCGCCACCTTGGCATGACCCGCCATATACTTCACCGAACATCCTAAAATCATAATAACCAGAAACGCACTAAAACTGACCTTGAACAGCCTTTGTCTCATAAAAAACTCCAGAGTATATTTGCTTAAAATAAGTATATGCTGTGTGGGCACAAAAATAGAAGCAAAGGGGTCAGCCCCCTATGCACCTCTCTCCCCCGTTTCCATCCCCTGTACACAGCTCCGGAACATCCGGGCCATGAACTCTGCGATCTCTTCCGGTTCTGCCTCAAATCCGTTCAATGCCCATTTCCGTATAATTCCCTCACAGCCATTTACGATAAATTCATACAGCCACTCCAGCCGTTCCTCTTCCATTCCCGGATACAGCCTTTTCCAGGCGACGAGAGAATCTGCCTTTGCAAAATACATCATCCTGGCAAGAAATTCTTTATCTCCATATTTGCTGAACATCGCTTTGCACAGCTCTTCATTCTCTCTGATTTTTTTTAATATTTCAGCCGGCAGAATTCCTGTAAGATTTTCCTGCCCCATATCCCCCGCAAATGAGAGTACCTCCTGATAAAATTCCTCCTCAATCTTGCAGAGAAGGTCATACACGTCCTCATAATGAGCATAAAAAGTGGCCCTGTTGATGTCGGCCTTTTCGCAGATCTCCTTAACTGTGATTTTTCCCAGCGGTTTTTCCTCCAGCAGCTGCAGAAAACTGTGCCTGATCATTTTTCTTGTATACTTGATCCTGCGGTCTAAATTTGAATTTTTCATGAACAATCAACACTTCTTTCGTTTTTGTTGTATTACTTACAGATACACCTAATCTGGCGGTTGCCATTTTCTGATACCTCTATTATATTTAAAATAAGAACAAAAAGCAACGCTGTGTCGTATATCTTTCACCAGATTTACCCAGACGTTACTATTCACGGCCCAGGGGCCGCGCATAGTAACGGCATCTGGGCCATTTAAAGTCGCCTGGGGCGAGGGCCCAGATGCCCGGCTCCATTACTTTAATGGCTCGGATGCCGTGCAGCGGGGTGCACGGCCCCGTGAATAGTAACACCCAGACAGCAGAATATTCCTGCCCCTGGCAGTATGTATTTCACCGCTGCACATCAGGGATGTTCCATCATGATCGGGAGGTGTTGATTATGAAAAATACAATATATATCGTTACCGGAGCCGCCGGCCATCTTGGCAGCCATATCGTTTCGGAACTGGTCAGAGAGGGGAATACAGTGCGGGCATTTATACTGCCCTCCGAAGCCGGACTGATCCGTACTTCTTCCCCAAACCTCACCTGGATCACAGGGGACGTCTGCCTCCCGGATACTCTGGAACCTCTTTTTCTGCAGGAAGATTCCGGCCCGGCAGAGGATCTCATCCTGATCCACTGTGCCGGCCTGATCTCCATCTACGGCGGGAAAACACCGGGTGTATACGCCGTCAATGTGGAGGGCACGAAAAATGTGGTGGACGCCTGTATCCGACACCATATCAAACGCCTGGTATATGTAAGCAGCGTTCATGCAATCCCCGAGGCGCCGCAGCATAAGGTTATTTCCGAGATCCGGACCTTTTCCCCCGGACACGTCACGGGATATTACGCAAAGACCAAGGCAGAGGCCACCCAGTATGTTTTGGACAGTGCCGCACGCGGGCTGGATGCAGTCGTCGTACATCCGTCCGGGATTATAGGCCCCGCAGAGCGCCCGGCGGGAAGCCTGATGCATATGATATCCAATTATACGAAAAAGGGCATGCCGGTGGCCGTACACGGCGGGTACGACTTCGTGGACGTAAGAGATGTGGCTTCCGGGGCCATTAAGGCCGCCCAAAAAGGCAGAAGCGGGGAATGCTATATACTCTCCAACCGCTTTATCTCACTGAAAGAATTATTCACAGAAATGTCAAAAGCCGCCGGACAGAAAAAACCCCGTCTCTTCCTGCCAGCCTGGACTGCCAAATGTGCGGCCCCTTTTGCACAGCTCCACTATAAATGCTGGAAGAAAACCCCCGTGTTCACCCCCTATGCCATGTATACCCTGACTTCCAACGGAAACTTTTCACATGAGAAGGCCAGCCGTGAACTTGGATACCACCCCAGGCCTCTGCATCAGACCATCGCTGATATGATACGGCAGCTCCGGGAACATTCCGTCAAAAAATAGAACCGGCCGGGTGCGGCGGTGTAACCAGCACTCTGCATCTGTCCTAGAGCGTGTCTGAAAATTCATTGCCGCAAGATACCGCCCCACTTCACGGTCTATTTACTGCCAAATCCAGAGGGCGTAGCCCACTACGCCTCCTGTATTTGGCAGTAAATACCCCGCAAACTGGGACAACATCTTGCAACAAGCAATTTTCAGACACGCTCTAGACTGGCTGGGGTGTCAACAGTAAAGAATTTGTATTCCGTTTTTTTAGATCCTTCAGAATATAGGACAATCCCTGGTGATTATAATATATATAAGAAGCAAACACAGCGGTGTACAATGGCAGAAAATGGCAGAGACAGCAGATATAGGAGGCAGCGGCTCAGAATCATACTGATCGGAGGCATTGCGGCCGCCAGCATTTTGTATACAAAGGCAGGGCAAAGGGGCACGGCTGCTGCAGGAAATGAAGAAACGGCAATCGAAGAGAGCCGGGCGGGAGAAAGCGATAAGCAGGATCCGTCCGGCTCTTTAGAAACACAGCCAGAGAAAAAGATCCTGCCAGTTCCATTTCTGAGCCAGAACGATTATCCAACGGGCTGTGAGAGCGTGACCGCTGTCATGGCGCTTCAATATGCCGGGGTTGATGTTTCTGTGGATGACTTTATTGACAAGTACCTGAGAATCGGGACTTATTATGAAAAGGACGGCGAGTATTACGGCAACAGCCCCTACTATTATTTTATCGGAGATCCAAGGACCGGCAGTGGATTTGGCTGTTTTGCACCGGTGATTCATGATGCGCTTGCAGCGGCAGCAGGAGCGGACCGGGTGAAAGATCTGACCGGAACGCGCCTTAAGCAGATTACGGAGAAATACATCGGACAGGAGATACCGGTGATCATCTGGGCGACCATTGATATGCAGCCAACCTACGAAGGAAATGGGTGGACCATACTGGAAACGGGGAAGTATTTTACGTGGCCGGCGGAGGAACATTGTCTGCTGCTGGTGGGATGGGATGAGGAGTACTACTATTTTAACGATCCAAACCAGGACGGGGGTGTGACAGGATATGAGAAGGCGGTGGCAGAACAGCGTTATCTCGAGATGGGAAGCCAGGCGCTGGCTGTGCTGCCTGCGGACAGCGGCAGCCCGGAAAAATAATCCTGCTCTGCGAGCGGAACCTAATGTGGAATTAACCATACCCAAAGGGCACCCCGTAATACCTGCCCCTTCGGGGCAGGTCTGCAGCAGAGCTGCAGAATAAAATATAACTTTCTTTTTCTATGTACCGTTGCTATTCTATAACACCAAACGACTCAATACGCTGCCCCCGTTACGAAGCCACCCCCAGTTGACAACCTTTACTGCCGATTGGATGCACCCAGCAAAATGAAGGGATAGCCGCCAGCCTCCTAAGGGCACACATGCCGTTCCGAATTGCTAAAGCAGGCCTTAGAAATTCTTAGAAGCAGCCATCCCGTGCCCCACTTTCGCGGCTGGCTGCTTCTTAGAATTTCTTAGGTCTGTGTCCGCAAATCGGAACGGCATGTGTGCCCTTAGGAGGCTGACGGCTATCCCTTCATTTTGCGCCTCCATCCGCCGACAATACGAAAGCTCGCCAACTGCCTCCTTACCGTCCTATTACTTCCAGAACGTCCTCTTTTTCAGGCATAGAACGGATAGCTCCCTTCCGCGTCGTTATCAAAGCTGCCGCAGCATTTGCAAAGGTCATCATCTCACCCAGCTGTTCCTCCGTCAGATCCTCCATACCATGCTCAAGCACATAATTCAGCGAACTTCCGCAGAACGTATCTCCTGCGCCCGTCGTCTCAATCGTATCCATCTTAAACCCGCTTCTCTCTACACGCATGTCTTTATAGTAGGCACGGCTTCCGTCTTTGCCGAGCGTCAGCAGGATCAGCGGAATATGATATTTCTCCTGCAGATACTGGATTCCCTCATCATAATCCTCTTTGCCGGACACGAACTGAATCTCATTGTCAGAGATCTTCAGGATATCGCAGAACTGGAAACCATATTCCATCTGTTCCTTTGCAAGCTCCAGGGAACTCCAGAGCGGCGGGCGCAGATTCGGGTCAAATGAAATCAAAAGCCCGTTCTCTTTCGCGATATCCAGCGCCTTTTTCGTGGCCTCACGGACGCCGTCATGCGTCATGGACAGGGTGCCAAAATGGAACAGCTTTGCTTTCTTTAAAAATTCTGCGTCAATCTCGTCCGCCGTCAGCTTCATATCTGCACCCGGATTGCGGTAGAAAGAAAACTCCCGGTCCCCGTCAGGAAAGGTATGTACAAAAGCAAGCGTCGTATTGACATCCGCATCCATCTTTAAATTAGAAGTATCGATCCCCGCCTCATCCAGCGTATTTTTCAGCAGAACCCCGAACTGGTCCTGCCCCACTTTTCCAAGAAATGCCGTCTTTTTTCCCAGTTTATTCAACATGGCAAGCACATTGCAGGGAGCGCCGCCGGGACATGCTTCGAACATGTTGTTTCCCTGTTCGCTCTCACCATTCATTGTAAAATCAATCAGCAGTTCTCCCATTGCGATTACATCAAATTGCTTTTCCATAGACCTATCTCCTTATTCCTGTATTTGTTATAATTTTAACGCAAATCAAATCTTTCTGCAATCCTTTTATAAAACTCCAGCGTGCATTTCATGTTACTGTGCACGCCCAAAGGGTGTGTACAGTAACCATTTAATTGAAATAAACCAGTTCCTCAATTGCCTCATCGTCCTCTATGTGCTCTGCCTCCAGAACCGGACCAACACCGCCGTATACAGACACTCTTGCGAACCCGATCTTAGCCCGGATCTTCACCCACTGTCCTTTTTTGAGCTTAGGGGCGTAGGGGCTTTTACACACATATCCGAGAAATGTCGTATCATCTGCGCAGCAGGTCATTGCCATACGCCCCGGCATGAATACTTTTGACGGAAATCCCTTCGGCTTCAGTACCCGCGCCGTAAATTCCACCGTCTTCCCCTTGTACCGTTTTGGATGTTCCATCACATCCACATACCAGATCCCGTAGTCTTCCCGCCGCACCTCGATAACCGGTGCATCCAGATCATAGGGAACCTCATCCAGGAAAATATTTTCCACTTCCCCGTTTTCATCCTCGAATATCACTTCCGCCTGGGGACTCACGACCTTGACGCTCCTCCGGTACCCAGCCAGAGGCTTTCTGTCCGTGCATCGGTTAAATACCACCATCTCGGAATCCCGCACCATCTCCACAAACAGAGGCTTCAGGTTCGTCAGATACATCTGGAATGTGCTGGCATCCACGGTTGTCAGCTTCTGCTCGATTCCCCAGCCCTCGGGAAGTTTCATCTTCTCAAAATCACTGACCTTCCACATCCCGTTATACTCAATCACAACACGCTCCGGATGATACTTACCGTCCATTTCCTCCAGCCATGCCTCCGTCAAGTCTGCCTGTTCCTGCACACGCTCAATTCTCACGTTGTACTCCAGCATTTCCTGCGGATCGTACTCCACTTCGCCCTCCTCACAGAGAATCAGAAGTGTGGTTCCCTCGATCTGGAAATAATCCTGTGAAAGTGTAAACTTTAGAAATTCTGTTTTACCGCTGTCCAGGAATCCTGTCATCAGATATACCATTACATCAGGTTCTGTCATATTTAATCTCTCCAATCTTTACAGCAGCCTGTTCCCGCACAGGCCGCCGTCAGGCTCCTGCTTATTTTACGCCAAACAGTTCCGCCAGTTTTTCTTCATTCAGATTTGAACCGATTACACAGATTCTGCCTGTATACTCGGCGGCACCGCTGCGCACCTCGTGCTCCCCGGGAACCATGTCAAAATAAATCCACTCGTTTTCCCCTGCGACCATCCCTTTTGCCCTCAGAATGACTCCGAATGATTCATCGGATTCGAGAGTCTTCAAAATATGCTCAATTTCCTCTTTTGTATAGGTCTTAATCGTCTCTCTTCCCCAGCTTGAGAACACCTCATCCGCATGATGGTGACCGTGGTCATGGTGATGGTGGTCATGGCCGCAGCCGCAAGAATCTGCGTGCTCCTCATGGCGATGCTCATGTTCCTCATGATGGTGCCCGCAGCCTTCTCCGTGACTATGCCCAGCTTCCTCATGATGGTGCCCGCAGCCTTCTCCGTGACTATGCCCAGCTTCCTCATGATGATGCCCACAGCCTTCTCCGTGACTATGCCCCTCTTCCTCATGATGGTGCCCGTCCCCTTCATGGCAGCATCCCCGTCCTTCATGGTGATGGTCGTGCCCGCATCCGCAGCTCTCCCCATGCTCATGATGTCCTCCGCATTCCGGACACATGATCTCCGCCAGCAGTTCTTCCTCCAGCGTTTTACTGTGTTCCATCGTCTCCAGCAGCTTATCCCCCGGCAGTTCTGCAATCGGCGTGGTAATAATCGGAGCCTTCTCATTCAATTCCCGAAGGATCTGATAACTCTCCTCCACTTTCTCCGGTTGAGCCTTATCTGTACGACTCAAAATAATAGCCCCGGCATATTCCACCTGATTGCTGAAAAATTCCCCGAAATTATTTCTGTACAGCCGGCACTTCATGGCATCAACCACGGTCGTAAAGCTGTTCAGCTCCGCGTCGATCTCCTCCTGGACATCCTGCACGGCTTTGATCACGTCCGAAAGCTTCCCAACACCGGACGGCTCAATCAGGATACGGTCCGGGTGATAAGTTCCCACCACTTCCTTCAGGGATTTTCCAAAATCACCGACCAGTGAACAGCAGATACATCCCGAATTCATCTCCCGAATCTCGATCCCGGATTCCTTCAGAAAACCGCCGTCAATCCCGATCTCGCCGAATTCATTCTCAATCAGTACGACCTGTTCCCCGCCAAACGCCTCTTTCAGCATCTTCTTGATAAATGTAGTCTTACCGGCGCCCAAAAAGCCGGATATAATATCTATTTTCGTCACAATGACTGCCTCCTAATCTCTCAGTGATTACTTTTCGTTCATTTCCAGCATAACAGGGCAATGGTCCGATCCCATAATGTCTGTCAGTATCCCCGCATCTACCAGCCTGTCCTTCAGGCATTCGGACACACAGAAATAGTCGATGCGCCACCCCGCATTCTTCTCGCGGGCACGGAAACGGTAGGACCACCAGGAGTATACCCCCTCCTGCTCCGGATAAAAATACCGGTACGTATCAATAAACCCCGCCTCCAAAAGCTCCGTGAACTTCTGCCGCTCCTCATCCGTAAAACCGGCGTTCTTCCGGTTCGTTTTGGGATTCTTCAGATCAATTTCTTTGTGCGCCACATTCATATCGCCCGTCACGACAACCGGTTTCTTCTCTTCCAGCTTTTTCAGCCAGGCGCGGAAGTCGTCCTCCCATTTCATCCGGTAATCCAGGCGTGCAAGCTCATTCTGGGAGTTCGGCGTATAAACCGTAACAAAGTAAAAATCATCATACTCCAGCGTGATCACGCGCCCCTCCTGATCGTGTTCCTCAATTCCGATACCATTTACCACGGAAAGCGGCTCTGTCTTTGAAAATACCGCCGTCCCCGAATATCCCTTCTTCACCGCATAGTTCCAGTATTGGTGATAGCCGTCCAGTTCCAGCTCAAGCTGCCCTTCCTGCATTTTAGTTTCCTGTATGCAGAAGATGTCCGCGTCCGCCTGGCTGAAGAATTCCAGAAACCCCTTCTGCACACATGCACGGATTCCATTCACATTCCACGAAATAAACTTCATATAAACCTCCTTATCTTTTATGGAGCAGTCTTATTTCAAATATACAAAAGCCGGACAACCGGAACAAAGAACTCTCTCCTTCCCCGTAATCCGACTCCATCCAAATGAATACACATTTTTATCTGCCCTTATTATAGTAAACTTCCTTCAGAAACAGTCCCCTGGCCGGAGCCAGAAATCCCGCATACTCCCGGTTTCCCGATTCCAGCGCCGCAGCAGCCTCCTCGGGTCTTTTCTCACCCGTGCCGACCTCCAACAGCGTCCCTGTTAAAATACGGACCATATGGTATAAAAAGCCTGTCCCATAATATTCCATCCTTATTTTGCTGTCCTGTTTCTCAATGATTATATCATAAATTGTCCGTATTGTGGTTATTTCATCTTTTTTATCTGTAAATCCTGCAAAATCATGTGTTCCGATCAGATACCCCGCAGCTTCTTCCATTGCAGAAATATTCAGCTCATGCGGATAATGAAAACAATATTTCCTGGTAAAAACATCTGGTTTTTCCCTGGTGTCAATAAAGTATTCATAGCGTTTCCCTTTCGCATTGAACCGCGCATGGAACCCGTTTTTGACGAGCGTCATCTCCTTCACACGGATATCCTCGGGCAGCGCTTCGTTCAGGCTCGCGCAGAATCCCGTTTCTTCCACTTTGCCGGGCAGCACCATACTGGCGGTCTGCCCTTTGGCATGCACGCCTCCGTCGGTTCTGCCGGAGCCGTTAATCTCCGTTTCACGTCCCGTGACCTCAGAGACTGCCCTTTCCAGAATTCCCTGAATGGTTCTCTCCGTGCTTTTCTGCCTCTGCCAGCCCTGGTACCGGCTGCCGTCATATACTACCGTCAATTTATATGTCCGCATATTCCTCCACTTTCCGGTCTTTTAAAAAGAGCACCCTGCTGCACAGCATGCTGACCACATCCAAATCATGAGATACAAACAAGTAACATATCTTTTCTTTTTTCTGCAGTTCTTTCAACAACTCTATGATCTGCGCCTGTACCGTCACGTCCAGCGCAGACAGAGGCTCATCGGCAAGAATGAATCTGGTTCCCGTAATGAGTGCCAGCGCAATGCTTACCCGCTGGCGCTGCCCTCCGCTCAATTCCCGCGGATAGCGCCGGTAAAACTCCCTCGGAAGGTGCACCTGCATCAGCATTTCCTCCGCCCTTTTTCTGCGTTCTTCTTTGGAATATCTCCCACGGATCTTAAGCGGCTCTTCCAGAATCCAGCCGATGGTCTTCTTCGGATTAAGGGAACCAAAGGGATCCTGAAATATCATCTGGGGGTGTTCTGTATAATGAATGATCTCGCCCTCGTATTCCCTGAGCAGCCCCAGAATACATTTGCACAATGTAGACTTGCCGCTGCCGCTTTCGCCGACCAGTCCGACAATCTCTCCTTCATATAGTGCAAATGTTATGTCTTCCAGTACCTGTTTTTTTCGTTTTCCTTCTTTGTAATATGCATTTACAGCTTTCAGCTCCAGTACCTTCTCCGCCATTTCACTCACCTGCCTTTGCTCTCAGGAGTTTATAAAAAGCAGTGCTCTTTGTCCTGCCCGGAATCGCTGCAACCAGTTCTTTTGTATAAGGCGTTCCGGGATGTTCAAAGATATCTCCGGCTGCCCCCTCCTCCACGATCACCCCGTCTTTCATGACCAGCACACGGCGGCACAGCTCGTTGACCACCCGGAGATTATGTGAGATGAACAGGATCCCCATATGATATTTCTGATTCAGCTTTTTCAGCAATTTTAAAATGCTGTCCTGTGTCCCCACATCCAGCGCCGTTGTCGGCTCATCCGCGATCAGCACCCTGGGCCTGCATACAATAGCAGCTGCAATCATAACCCTCTGCCGCATGCCCCCGGACAGTTCGTGGGGATACTTCCCGTACAGGGCCTCCGGATCTTCCAGCTCCACATCCTGAAGCGCCCGCACCGCCTTTTGCCTGCGTTCTTCCTTTGAAAGCTTCGTATGCAGCACAAGCGCTTCCTCCACTTGTCTGCCGATCTTCATCGTAGGATTCAGGGCTGTCATCGGCTCCTGGAATATCATGCTGATGTCCCTGCCCTGGATGTCTCTCATCTGTCTTGGAGACAGCTTCAGCAGATCTGTATCATCCAGAAAAATACTGCCGCAATCCAGTACTGCCTGCTCCTTCAAAAGCCCCGCAATTGTCAGCGCTGTCATGGTTTTTCCGGACCCGGATTCTCCGACGATCCCGAGGATTTCACCATCCTGGAGGCAGAAAGAAATGCCCCGCACAACCTCCTGCGTTTCACCGCCCTCTCCAAAATGGATGGACAAGTTCTCTACTCTCATCATGATCTTCCACCTCCGAACCTGTCCAGAATCCCTTCTCCGAGCATTCCTGCCCCCAGCACTATAAGTACCAGGAACAGCCCGGGAAATACCGCGCACCACGGTCCGCTTGCCAGATACGTCTGGGATTCCGACAACATTCTTCCCAGGCTGGCATCCGGCGGCTGCACGCCGATTCCCAGATAGCTTAAGCCCGCTTCCGCAAGCACTGCGTTATTAAATCCGATCGTCAGTGCAGAAAGCAGCGCCGGCAGAATATTCGGAAGGATGTGCACAAATAGGATTCTCGGGGCAGATACCCCGATCAGCCTGGCGCTGGTTACATAGTCCGCCTCCCGGCAGCGCATGAATTCTCCCCGCACAATTCTGGCAAAGCTGGGGATAAATGCAATTCCAAGAGCCAGCATAACCTTATATTTCCCGGTTCCCCACACGGTAATGATGACCAGTGCAAGCAGCACGCTTGGAAAAGCCGCCACGGCATCATTAACCCGCATCAGCCCCTCGTCCAGCCAGCCCCCGAAATACCCGGTTACCGCTCCCACGATAATCCCGATCCCGCCGCCGATCAATATCGTGCCGGCTGCAATCAAAAAAGTACTGCCTGCTCCCGCAAGTACTCGGCTGAATATGTCACGGCCAAACTGATCTGTTCCGAAAATGTGCAAAAGCGACGGCGCATTCAGTTTCACGGACCCCTGCATAGCTTCTGTATCATAAGGGGTCCAGAAAAAGCCGAGCACAATCAGGGCTGCCATGATGATGGTAAGCACTATGCCAAATGTAAAGTTATATCCAGTTTTTCCCATTTTCCCATTTTTTATTCGCTGCTTCTTCACTTTCATACCCCTAAATCTCAATCCGTTTATCCAGTTTCCGGTACAGCAGATCCACAATCACATTGACCACCAGTATAATAACTGCTATCAGGACAATCACCGCTTCCACCACCGGATAGTCCCGCGATGAAATTGAGGAAATCAGAGTCCGGCCAAGCCCCGGTATCCCAAAGACCTGCTCGATCACAATGCTGTTGGCTATCATATCTGCAATTGCCATCCCCAGAAACGTAACAACGGGAAGTATCCCGTTACGGAACGCATGCCTGACCAGCATTCTCCACGGACTGTTGCCCCGGCTCATGGCTGTACGTATATAGTCCTTGTGCATTTCCTCCAACAGAGAATTCCTCAGCATCTTGGTTGTCATTGCCGCCTTTGGAAGCGCTATTGCAATGGACGGCAGAACCAGATAACCCAGAAAGCCGCCCACACTCTCCGTATAAGGCACATATCCCCCAGGTGTAAAGAGCCGAAACGTAAGCCCGAATAATACAGTAAAGATAATGCCAACAAAAAATGGCGGAACCGACATGGTAATCTGATTTAAAACCAAAAACAGCCTGTCCGCAAATTTATTCGCATATCTCACACTCAGCAGGCTGACCGGTATGGAAAACAACAGGATAAAGACAAATGCCATCGAAGTCATTGCTGCCGTAATGGGTACTTTATCCCCAATCATTTCTCTGACCGGAACCTGGTAAGAATAAGACGTTCCCATATCTCCTGTGACAAAATCCTTCACCCACTGTCCATAACGCTGCGGCAGGGGACGGTTCAGTCCCATCTCCTCCCGCAGAGCCTGGACTTTGCTCTCCGTAGCTTCCGTACCCAGAATCGACCTGGCCGGATCCCCGGGAATTACTTCAAACGCGAGGAAGGCAAGTACGCTGACAATTAATAATGCGATTATAAGACCTGCTATTTTTTTTAAAACAAATTTCATACTTACCTCCCCGGAGCTTAAAAGACTTTCATCCTATTATGCCCCATTTGCATCTGAATGTGTATTTTCCGTAACAATTCTATCTATTCCACCATATAAATTGACGCCATATCCTGCACATACAGCGGATAGAATGTATATCCGTCGTATTTATCACTGATGGCCACAAGATTAGCCAGATCCTGGATATATACATTGGCAGCCTTCTCAGCCAGAATCCCCTCCAGCTCCTTATAAAGCGCCGTCTGTTTTTCTTCCTCAACGGCAGAGATGGCTTCTTTGAATTTGCTGTCATACTCCGCATCCTTAAAGTTAATGAAGTTGCCGCTGTTGTCGGATGTAAATCTTTCCAACATCGCGCGGGCGGACAGATTGGATGCGTCGACACCCACTACGGTGGACTGGAAATCGCGGTTAGCATAGACATCTTCCAGCCATGCCTCCCACTCAATCGGCTTAATCGTCACATTGACACCGATATTCTTCAATTCTTCCGCAATAATCTGAGCCGTATCTACATGCGGCTGGTCCGCAGAGCTGACGGTAATCTCCAGATCAAAACCATCCGGATATCCCGCCTCTTTGAGCAGTTCTTTTGCCTTCTCATAATCCTGCTCATAATAGTGCGCGTATTCTTCATCATAATACTTCTTCAATCCGGGATACATGCTCGTACCGATGCGCACGCCTTTTCCGTCGGCCATCATATCCATGATTTCATCCGGATTAACAGCATAACACAGCGCCTGCCTCACCTTCTCATTGTCCAGGGGTTTGGCATCGTTATTCAGATACAGCGCCTGCACCAGGTTCATGGTGCCCTCTTCTATATGAAAACCATCCGTCAGCTCCGCCGCCTGGCTGGAAGTCAGACGCATTGCCATGTCAATAGAACCGCCCTTGAGATTGGTCACCAGCATGTCCGCATCCGCCACAATCTTAAACTCCACCTTGTCCAGATGCGCCTTCTCTCCCCAGTAATCCTCATTTTTCTCCAGAACCACATTTTCCTGAGGGCTGCGTGACACATACTTAAACGGCCCCGTTCCCACCGGAGCTGTCTCCAGGGCATCATAATCCTTCGGGATCACCGCAGTCGTCATATAGGCAAGAAATTCCGTATTCGGTTCGTTGAGGCGGATTTCCACGGTCTTATCATCCAGAATATTCACACTCTCTATAATAGAATACGCCGATACCAATGGATCACCATTTGACGTATCAGCGCATCTGTCTATCGAATATTTTACATCTTCCGCCGTTACGTCATTCCCATTATGGAACTTCACCCCATCACGCAAAGTAAATGTATACACCTTTGCATCATCCGAAATTGCATAATCGCTCGCCACGGCCTCAATTAAATTACCATCTTTGTCCGGCTTAACCAAGCCTTCATAAATGTTAAATAAAACCTCTTTTGTTCCTGCCGCAACTGCTTTATGTGGGTCAAGACTGTCTAAATCCTGGGATATACCTACCTTGATACTCCCGCCCTCGACTGGGTTTCCTGAAAGTTTATTCTCCGTCGTTGACTTCTGCTTCTCCTTGTCACCTGAACATCCGCTCAGTGCAACAGTTACAGCCATAGTGAGCACTAAAAGAATCCCTGTTACTCTTCTCTTCATGTTTGTCTCCTTCTTCAAATAACCTTCATTATTAAATTGTCGACTTAATTGTAAAGGATTTGGGGCAATTTGGCAAGCCTTTAAATCGGGATTTAGTTGGCTAGTTTTAGACTTGTCGACGGATGGGGACGCTTCATGACAGGGAGGCCGGGGAGGCGCTGGGGCTATATATGCCGTTGCGATATGCACCCGTGCTGCTAAGTGTTTCTAGAACAGCCGCTGCCGGCTAGGCGGGTACGCTGAA